>JBOHQZ010000389.1:0-6464 GCA_050732275.1 bacterium | reverse complement strand
TCGCCGACGTGCTTCATTGAAAACAAACAAGCGCTGCCGCTGCCGGTGCCGCGCTACGTCTTTGGCTATCTCGCCAACAAATGGCAGCTCGCCAGCCCGGTGGCCTTGCCGGTGGAAGACCTGCAGCACTTCGTCGAGAGCATTTTTCTCAGCCAGGCCCGCATAGAAACCCGCCTGATCGATATGCAAAAATACAAGCGCACCGGCTTTACCGGCGAGTGCCGCTTTGCGCTGCACCCGGCGGTGCCGGAGAATTATCGCCAGGCTTTACATTTGCTGGCGGAATTGGCTTTCTTCTCCGGCGTCGGCTCGCACACGACGATGGGGATGGGACAGGTGCGGCAAAAAAAATAATGACAATTTCTTTCCATTTGCTAAACCTGTACCTTTGCGGTGACTTTACGTCTGCACCTTTGCGTGTGCTTTCTCTCCGCTATCCCACATCAATCACTCAAAACACCAGCCCCCGGGTGCAATTCCCCAAAGCTGCTTTTTGACAGGATTACAAGATTTACAGGATTCAAAAAATCGAGTCGATCCTGTTATCCTGTCAAAAAACAAAGCCCTTTCATTCGCGACCAACTTTTCGAAATTGCTCCTCCAGCCCCCAACAAGGTACACAAGCGTTCTACTTGTTTTAGAAAACTAATTCTTTTCCCTAAATAAATTTCATATTTCAAGCATTTATTTAAATTATTTAGGAACTTTCCTAAAAATTTTGGCGTTTATTAAACGAATTGCCAAAATAAGCAGGTTTTTTGACGACTAACTATACTCGTTGCGGGTAGATTTGTAATGTCGTTGCGAGCGTTTCTCAGCGAAGCAATCCTTTAAAAACCAAGAGATTGCTTCGGCTCCGCCTTACGGAGTCCCGAAAAGCGGGACAAAAAGCGCCTCGCAATGGCTGTAATTTTGACCCGAAACGAGCATAAAACTTCTCTTTGGCTTCGAACCAGATCGTCATTTGATTTTTCGATTTCTATAAGCTTATACGTCTTTATCAGTAGAAAGGCCTGTTTGGGCTGAACCCAAAAGGCGCCGGCTCTCAAAGGCTGGTCGCGTCTCGAATCGGTGAGATCGGCTAAACTTGTATCCAAAGCCGCTGTTGCGATCACCATGGACGCATTTGCACCAGATTGGCTGAATCCTTTAAAATTTTTTTTTGTGGAGTGTAAAACACTCTGCCATGCGCCGCCACCCTCTGTACAAGCATGTCTTATGAGCGAGGAAGGAATGACAAAGCTTGTGCAAGTGACCATCTTTCAGTCAAGTTCTGGAGCAAATGTTTTCATGAGTGAGACACAACAATGGAAACACAACAAGCTTCTCGCCGGTATGTCGATGTCCTGGTCAAATGGGCCGTAGCGCCTGAGGAACGCGCTGCCATTCGTAAGCTGATGGATCCTGCCGACAAGGGTTTGTGCGACTGGGTTGCGCAGTTGGCCGGGCCTTATTACGATGCTCGGTACGAGCAGTTCGAGGGTGGAGATATCGAAGATTTTACCGAAGAGTGTCGATTGACGCTCTTGCGCCAGGCTAAAAGCCAACCCAGCCGTCTGCTCGACCCCGACTTCTCGGATGAGCAGTTGAAGCGGATCATTCAATGGATCGCCAAATGCAGAAGCATCGATCTTCGTCGCCGGCTGAAGACACACAAATTCATCCGCATTGACGAATCGGGGGATGATGACGACGACCAGCGGCGGCGGCCTCCTCCGGTCCCCTGGGTGGAACAGGAGCATTGGTCGTTCGATTTGTATCCGGTTCGGGAAATCGAGCACCGGCAGGCCCGCGATGTCGTCAGCGCGTATGCCAGCACCATCCGAGGCCAAAGAATGAGGCGGAAAGTGCTTGCCTTCTTTATGCGCTATACGCATCAACTGGGCAAGGAAGTGGCTTGCCCGTGTCATTGGCTGGTCTTGCACATACTCGTCCTGCGGCGCGTGCACTTGTCGGAAGATTTGCGAAGCGCCTTGTGTCTGGCGTTTCCGCATCTCTCGTATGACGCGATCAATGGACATCTCGGCCATCTTCGCCGCTCTTTCCGTAAATTCTTGGCCGGCCGCGCACTGGAAAAGTGGGCGGAGAGCATCACCGGGCGATTTTTTACGGGCCGCGCGGCGCCGGCTTGACGCCCGGCGAACGTGCAACGGAGTGGAAGCAAAAAATTTTCTTCCAAGGAGCGCAAAAGTGAATGTTTAAATTTCGGAGAGGGCAATGATCACACAAACGCGCGGTAAGCTGCCAGTGCCGGAGAGTGTGTGGGGCGTCGAGGCATTGGATCACTTGGCGCAACACGAGTGGGCTGGCAAATTGTGGGAGCGCTTGACGGCACATCATTTCATTCGCCGGCCGTTATTGCTTTTATACTCTCCGAGCGCGGAACGATCGGCCATCAGATGCTTGCGCGCGCTGGCGCGTATCGGCCGGCATGAAGCCTCGACCGTTTTTTTTTCAATGCCGGGAGACATTCCTTTGCTGATTACCACGCCCAGCGTTGCGGCGGATTTATTCCTGGTCCATCGTGCCAGCCGTTTTCTTAATTTAAGCGAATGGTTGAGCGTGCGACTGGTCCATCCCAGTTGCAAAGTCGTGATGACGTGCCCAATCGACGAGCTTGAGGCCATTGCATACCACCGGTATTTCGATCAAGAGCGGCTTCCGGAAGAAGAATCCGATTATTGCAGGCACAAAGCCGCCGAAATCATCACGAAATATTTGCCCGCCGGTTCAAGCTCGGCGCCAGGCCGGAATGGGATCATACCAATCCTCGCCGAATCCGGCATGGCCGGGGTGGAGATCCCGCTGGGATTGCTGGCTCGCGCTCTTGACCTCGATATCGAAAACCTCGCCACCCTGTTGGAAAGTGAGCAACTGCGTGAATTTGTCCGCTATGCCGATCATGGGACCATCGAGGACTACACGGTGACTTTTAAGGGCCGATGGTTGGCAGAAAGCATGGCCACCGAAGCCGGCGCCGGCTTTTATCCTTCGCTGGTCTCGCTGTTGGATCATTTTGCCCCCGCCGTTCGCAGCCACCGGCTTTTCGCGCTCAATCTTTTGGTCGCCTTGCGAGCGCAAGGCGACGCCCGTAGGATTTTTCATGAACACTCTGCCCAACTGTCGGCGGATTATCATGACCGGCTCGAGACGGCCAGAGAGCTTGCCGGAGCGCGCGAGCGGCTCGCCTGGGATCTTTTTCGGCGCCACGGCTGGTTGAAATTGATTCGCATCGCCTTGTATATGGTCGAAAAAAAGCTGCACTTATTGTCCGGGCATAAGGAATTACCTTTGCGCGCATTTTAGAATTCTGTTGGCGAACGAACAGTCACGCCTCGACGATTTTTGATTTCCTCCGGTATGAGCGTCTTTTAGATTGAACAACCGAAAGGACGCTCATGCTCTTCCACCCGCTCTACCAAAAACTCTGTTCCGACGACAACCTCAACCGCGCCTGGCGCGCCGTGCGCCGGCTCAGTGAGGCGGCCGGCCTCGACGGCATGACCGCGGCGCATTTCGAGCCGCAGGCGTTCGTGCGGCTCAAAAAGCTGCAAGCGGATTTGCTGCGCTTCAAATATCAGCCGCATCCCGTCAAGCGCATTTTCATGGCGCGCGAAGTCGGGCCGCCGCGGCCGCTCGGCATCCCCACGTTTATCGATCGCCTCGTGCATCGCGCTTTAGTCCAAATTCTCATTCCGCTCTTTGAGCCGCATTTTGACGATTACAGCCACGCCTATCGCACCGGCCGTTCGCCGCAAACCGCGTTGGCGCAAGCCCGCGATCATGCGCTCGGCGGCCGGCCCTGGGTGGTGAAAATCGATCTGCGCGATTGCTTCGGCAGCATTCCGCGCCGGCCGCTGTTGCGCGCGGTCAATCGCCGCCTTCACGATTTTGCCGTGCGCAAATTGATCAAGCGTTTGCTCGACGTCGAGGTGATCACCGAATCCAACAGCGGCTTGCGACAAGCCAGCAAGCAGCAGGGCCTGTTGCAGGGCAGCCCGCTCTCGCCGCTGCTCGCCAACATTTATCTTGACGCCTTCGACCAGGCGGCGCGGCTGCAAGGTTTACGCTTCGTGCGCTACGGCGATGACATCGCCATCTTCGCGGCAACGCGGCAGGACGCCGCCGACGCGCTGGACGTCGCCGCGCGGATTCTCGAAAAGCTGCACCTGCCGCTCAACCGAGAGAAGACGAAATTGCACCACCTCAGCCGCGGGTTTACTTATTTGGGCGAGTGGTTATCGTTGGGGAAAATGAGAGTGGGGAGAGGGAGAGTGGGTGAGTGGGAGAAAGAGGCAAATCGCAATAGGCAAAATCAACCATATAATCCGGCATCCAGTAAGCGCCGTCGTTCTGTGACATGATCTTCATCGTTCAGGCAACTGTTTGGCAAGCTCTGCCTTCAGCATGATGATGGTGTGCTCAAGTTGCTGCAGCTCGTCAAGCTCACGCTGCCCGGTTTTTCCTAACATCCCGGCCGCGTTCAATGCCAGAAGACGCCGTAATCTGAGTTGGGCACGTTCCGACACATGATAGTCGAGCACTTGTTGAGGAGTGGGATTGGTGGAAAAAAACTGAATGGCCTCGGTCGCCGCTGCCGCCGCTAACGTTTTACAGCCGACCAGGCTGATCTCGAGTATCGCCGGCAACCAGGCTTGCATCGGCTCCAGTTTATTCTCCAACTCTTCCGGTACGTGCAAAGTGATTTGTGCCATATTCGCCTCAAAGTTTTTCTTATTCGAAATTAACGCAAAGATTCTCAAAAAAACAACAAAAAACTTTTGACCTCGGTAATGCCTCAGTCTTGGGTGGAAAACGTAGCGCAGGCGTCCCGCCTGCAGACAAGATGTCTGCGCTACACCACCCGTCACTGAGGGATTACTGACCTCGGTATCACCTCAGTTACGAGTGGGTAGCGCAGACAATCTTGTCTGCAGTCTGGAAGACTGTGCTACGTTTTTCCACCAATAAGTGAGGCATTACTGCATAAACAACCGACTTCGAACCTCGGACCATTAGACTTCGGACTTCAATCATGCCCGTCCTCTACGTCAACGACTACGGCGCCAGCATCGGCGTCGTCAACGAGCGCGTGCAAGTGCGGCGCCAAGGCAAGATCGTGCAGGAAATGCCGGCCTTGCACTTGGAGCGCCTCGTGCTGATGGCGCCCGCCAACATCACCCAGCCGGCGATCCGCTTTCTCATGGAGCGCGGCATCGACATCGCCTATCTCTCGCCGAACGGGACCTTCTACGGGCAATTCACCCGCGGCGACGGCGCTTTTGTCGAACAGCGGCTGGCGCAGTTTCGCAAGTTTCACGACCCGGCATTTCGTCTGGCCCAGGCCAAATGCTTCGTGCAGGGCAAAACGAAAAACATGATCGCCTTGTGGCAGCGCCAGCACCGGCATGGCGATCTGTCGAAGGAATTGGGGCAGCTCCGCCAGATTCTTATGCGCCTCGCCGCCGCCCCCAATCTGGAGCACCTGCTGGGCTTGGAAGGCGCCGCGACCGCCAGCCACTTCCGTGTCTTCCGGCGCGTGCTGCACGGCCAGTGGCATTTCGAACGCCGCGCCCACCATCCGCCGCCGGACCCGGTCAATGCCATGCTCAGCCTCGGCTATACCCTGCTCTATTCCCGCATGTCCGGCCTGTTGCAGATGCTCGGCCTCGACCCTTATCTCGGCTTTTTTCATGAGCCGAAACGCGGCCACGCCGCGCTGGCCTCGGACATGATCGAAGAGTGGCGCTGCCCGGTGGTGGACGCGCTCGTGCTCAGGCTCATCAACACGCAACAGATCGTCCCCGGCGACTTCGACAAGGGCCGGGGCAATTGCAAGATGAACCGGCCAGCGCTGCAACGGTTCGTGCAGGCATTCGAGCAACACCTGCGGGAGCTGAAGGCCCTGAATGCCGATCACGGCCACGCCGACGTGGTTGGCGGACTCGAAGGCCAGGTGCGGCAGCTCATCCGCGTGCTGCTCGACAAACAGAAAGAGTATGTTCCGATCACACTTTAACCCTTACTCTTACTCTTACTCTTACTCTTACTCTTACTCTTACTCTTACTCTTACTCTTACTCTTACTCGCCTGAAAAAATTTAAAAGCGAGTAGAAGTAAGAGTAAGAGTAGGAGTAGGAGAAATTCACCAATGCGATGCTGTGAAGCACGAGCCATTGAAGAAGACCTTCGTCGTCGTCGCCTACGACATTGCCGACGACAAGCGCCGCGCCCTCTTGCACCGCAGATTGAAGCGGTTTGGATTGGGCGTGCAATATTCGGTGTTCGAGTGCCTGCTCGATCCGGACCGGATTCGGGAAATGAAAAAGATAATTCGCATGACCATCAAGCCCAAACACGGCGACCGCGTGCGTTACTACTCCCTCTGCGAGAGCTGCCGGCGCCGCATCGAAGCCACCGACGCCATTGCCGATCAGGAGGCGCCGGCCGTCTTCGCGTGAGCC
>JBOHQZ010000388.1:0-6472 GCA_050732275.1 bacterium | reverse complement strand
CTGCGGATCGACGCGCTTGCCAAGCTCACGAGACAAGAGCCTGAGGCCTTCGACCGGGTTGCGCAGATCGTGCGCCAGCGCCGCGGAAAATTTTCCCACCGCGATCAGCGTCTCATTGGCCTGGCGCTCGCGCATAAGCTGCTTGAGGTCGGCGGCCATGATATTAAAGTCAGCAGCCAACTCCCCGATCTCATCGCCGGATCGCACCGGCAGTTGGCGGTTGAGGTCTCCCGCCGCAATCGCCTTCGCCCCTTCTGTGACTTCGGATAAATCTCGTACCAAGCGCCGGCTCAACCGATTAATGAGAAATAAAAGCAAACCAGCAACGCTCAAGGTGATGGCGATGCCCATCAGTCCGGCCCTTTCAGTCGATTGGATAAACGGCGCGACCGGACTGGCAACGCCTGTGATCCATTGCACCGTTTTTACGGGCGTATAGGAAATAATCCACGCTTCATGATTCTCGTCATGGTATCCAGCCGTTCCTTTTTTTAAGCGCAGGATCGGATCAATAACATGGCCAAGATATGGCAGGGCGGCGCGGATATTTTGATTGAGCTTTTTTCTGTCCGGATGATAAATCAAATCGCCGTTTTTATCCACGAGCATGACGCGACTTTCCACACCGAGACTGTAGCTCATAATCGTTTTTTCTGCCACTCGGGATATGGGCAGGTTGAACGTCATCGCACCGATTCGACGCGCCGATTGGGCTTCGAACATGGCGATACCGAGAACGAGCGCTTTGACGCCGCGAATGCTTTTCACCTCGGAAATATGGATTTCATTCGCCGGCAAAGCCGCGAGCTCGTTCATCCAGATTTTATCCTGCGCCTCAAAATAGAACGTCTCAAAATGCGCCGGCAGATCGTTTTGCGAGAAAAAGGAGGTCAACTGGACTTTGGCGAGCGGCTGTTGCCGGAAATCGAAACAGGTGATCTGAAAATATCCGCCGTCCAAATGCGCCAGCAAGGTTTTAAAGTTTTCCGCATATTTTTCGAGTTGTTTACCGGATTCCGGCGCCAGACTTTCCCGGAAGAGATTTTCCAGCCAGCTCAACCTGGCAACCGCGATGATTTCCAATTCACGCTCATGAAAAAAATCATCCACCCGCAGGCTGGCATTTTGCGCCAGAACCGAAGTTTGCTCTTCCAGCGTTTTATTGACGGCATGGAGCGCATTCCGGTACCACGAAGCGCCGATGAGCACCACGGCGAATAAGGGGATGGGAAGAGAGATGAGCGCCAGCTTATGCCGGATTTTCAAACTGCGCCATCGCTTGCGAAAATAAGCCGGTTGATTTTTATTGGCGTGCTTCATCATCCAGCCAGACATCGTACAGTTTGTTTCCCCAGGCCGCTCCAAGTTGCCGGCCTCGAACCGAGCGCTGCAAAAACCGAAATTCGCCATCGAGATGATACAGAAATACGATTGGCGAAATATCGATGATAATTTTTTCCAGACGGTTCAGCAGGGTTTTGTTT
The DNA here is from genome assembly GCA_050732275.1 of bacterium. GTDB lineage: Bacteria > Zhuqueibacterota > Zhuqueibacteria > Zhuqueibacterales > Zhuqueibacteraceae > Zhuqueibacter. The sequence continues at coordinate 4,988 of JBOHQZ010000388.1, read as the reverse complement.
CTCAGGCTTGCCTCGTTTTTTTGCCAGGCGCCAAAAGCCTCGACAAAAGTCTTGTCCTCCACACACCCCTCTTGATTGAGAAAAGCATAAAAAAATTCGCAAGCTTCGGGAGAAGTATTGACGTTTGTCATCCACAGCAGGAAAGGCTGCTTGAATTCGTCCAGCAGCTTCCGCCAGCCCGGGAAGAACTCCAGTTTTTTGACTTTGAATCCCACGGCGCGCAAATCTTCCGCCATAAAATCAAATTCCCGGCCGCGCGGAGCAATCAGGCCATATTCCGGCAGCCCAATTCCGCCCGGATGTCCTGCCTCCGCCAACAGTTTCCGGGCTTTGTCGGGATCATAATATTGCCCCACAAGATTTTCATTGAAATAAACCGCCTGAGATGGAATTGGTCCCTTGGCTGTTTGGAACTTTTGAAAAACACTATTCTGGTTTTCGACCAGCCGTTCACGGTTGATGGCATAACTCATCGCCTGGCGAATCTTTTTCTTCCCTCCGATTTGCAGATATCGCACCTTGCGGAAAACCTCGTCTTTGACGAGCTGGACGCCTTTTTCCTGCAGCCACCCTTTGAAAATAATCCGGCCCCGATTATCCGATTCGACAAGATTTGCCAGATGGGAAGCGACCTCCTGCGTGCACTCACTGAGCTTTTCAGCTTGGAAGTCCAGCAGCATTTTTTCGCTGGCATCGTGAGAATACAAAACATACTCAATGACGTCGAGGTAAGGCAAGCGCAGGTGATCGACGAAACCCCAATACTGTTCATTTTTAACGAGAGTCAATTTTTCATTGGGGAGGAATTCCGCGACACGGAAAGGCCCGGTGCCCACCGCATGCCATTTGAAATCGTCGCCATAAAATTCCACGGCCTCGCGAGGCACGATAAAATGGTGGAGTTCGGTCAGCTCGCGTAAAAGATCAGGATCCGGCTTGGCCAATCTCACCTCGAAAGTATGTTTGTTCAAGACCCTGAATCCGGCAAGGTGAGAGGAATCGCCTTTGGCAAATTCCCCATAGCCGAGAAATGACACGGAAGGCAAAATTCGCCCGGCGTGGCGTAGTTTATAAAACCTTTCGAAGGAATATTTCACGTCAGCAGCAGTCAATTCCCTGCCTTTGCCGTCAGGAAAACAGGGATCGTCGTGGAATTTGACGCCTTTTCGCAAATGAAACGTCAACACCGAATCATCGATCGCATAGCTTTCTGCCAGCCAGGGAATAATCCTGGTTTCATCTTTTGAGTAGGTCACCAGGCCGTCAAAAACCTGGCTGCCAATGGTCCACTAATAAAGTTGTCCGGAGATAGGATCGAGGGAAGTAATATCAGAAGTGATGGGGATACGGTAAGTACCACCCGATTTGGCCGTTGGCGTTGGCTTAGTTTCCCTCATGCAAAAAAAGGCAGACAGAAGCAGCAGAAAATGGCAGACGCGGAGAGGAGTTTTAAATCGGCTCGACATAGGCTCTTCCTCGCTCACAGTTCAAATGGTATTATAACTTTTTTTTGAGGGATAGTCAACAAAAAACTGCTAAAGCAAAGACAGCCTTCCAGTTTTTCGAGAAATAAACCGGCAGAGATAATGCCGCTGATTCGGTGTCGCTTTTCTATTGGCAGGCCGAGGTGAGGATGACAAACGCGAACAGAGTGTGTATCCAAAGGCGGTGCGGAGGCGAGATTTTCGTATGTTGTTGCAACATCGGACTGCTATGTCTTTAAAGCCAAAGCTTTACAGAAAAAACAAAGTCGTTTTGAAATGTGACCGGTCGAAATATAAATGCAGTTTTATTTTATCAGCCCAGCTTCAAGAACTGACTCCTCGCCGCCACCAGCCCCTGCTGAAACTCACTCAACTTCTTTTGCCGCCGCGACACTTTCATCTGCTCAAGAATTTTGCCCTTCCACGTACGGGCCTGCCAGCGCGCCATTTGATCGAGAAGGCGAATGGGGAGGGCACGAGCCGAGACCGGGCGCGGGCGCGGCAGCGTGAGCAATTCGCCCAAGTGGTTGGCATTAGCTACACGTGCGCCCATATTGGGAATGTTGCCGTCTGCTTCACGGCAGAATCTGAGCAAAATAGTTTTAATGATCGAAGTGTGGTCGAAGACAACATGAGTGGCGGAACCTGGAATGACCCACGGTGAGATGATCAGCGCCGGAACGCGAACGCCGTAGCTGCGGAAGTTGGGATCGTCATCAACGGCTTCGGGCGGCGCCACATGGTCATAGAAGCCGCCGTGCTCATCGTAGGTGAGGATGAAGACCGTCTTTTTCCACGCCGGGCTGGCAATCAACGCGCTGAAAATGGTGAGCACCAAATTCTGCGCGGCCATCACGTCCGCCGGCGGGTGGTCATCATTGGCGGCAAACGCGGTGAGACCGACAAGATTGGGGTCAATCCATGACACCGCGGCCAAATCCCCTGAAGCGCAATGATCCAAAAAATCCTGCGCCTCGAGCATGGTGTTCTCTTCGACTTTAAAAAAGTTTTGATCGTAGCCGGTACGATATTTTTCATCTGCATATCGCAACGTTTGAAAATCGTGGCTGTACCATCGCCATGAAATGTTTCTCTCTTCCAAATGGCGCACAAAGGAGATTTCCGAATAGATCGGCACAGGCTTATTATCTTTGCTCCCGTCCGCCTGTCCGGTGAGCGCATACAATCGATTCGGCCACGTCGAACCCGGCACCGAGCTGAACCAGCGGTCACAAATGCAGAAGTGGCGCGCGAGATGATCGTAAACCGGTAAATCCACAGCATTGTAGTAACCCATGATCTTGCCGGGATCACGCTCGTCTGGATAATGCCTGGCGAAATCGCTGACAAAACCGCCGTTGTTGTTGACGAGCTGCTCGGCAACGTCCTCACCTTCGTGACCGGGATCTTGCTCGAATTTCGTGCTCTCCAAGTGGCGCACAGTGTACTTTTTCTTGTTGTGCATATTGGACATGCTGCGCGTCAAGCCGTCAACTTCTCTGCGTCCGGCTTCGAGCTTCAAATAGCCGAGTATATGGTCGAACGAACGGTTCTCCAGCATGAGCACGACGAAATGATCGATCTTGTGCAGATTGTTCAATGCCTGCTGGTCGGGGTCGGCACTCGAGGTCAAGCGATCCGGCATGTGATCTCCCTATTTGTTTTTAGTTATCACTTCATCTTATCGCGTTATGCTTCAGATTGGTGGAGTAGGCTACCGCCCGGGCGCTTTTTAGGCGTTCTTGCTGCAGCGCCCGGGTGGTTACCCCATGACGGAGGCATTACCTTATCGCCGTTTATGCTTTTGCCTTTTGTAAAGGGATCACAACCAAAACGTACGCAATCGCTGCAAAGGCGAGCAGCCCGAGCAAATTCCCACCCCATGCCTCGACAAATTCGAATTGAGAAACGCCAAACAGCAAGCCGGTCAACGACTCAAAATCTTTGGCGACGAGAACCAACACGGCCAACAAAACACCGGTCAACGATTCGCCGGCAATAAAACCGGAAGCGAGTAACGTGCCGGTGCTTTCCACGCGCTCTTTGGCTTCACGGCTCAAATTCTTTTGGGCTATGCGACGATCGACAAACCATTTGATGGCGCCGCCGATAAAAATTGCAAAAGTGGTTTCAAACGGAAGATACATGCCGACGGCGATGAGCATTGGCGCCGGCGCTTTGATCATGATCAGCGCCAAAGCGAGGAAGGCGCCGAACAGGATCAATCCCCACGGCATTTCGCCGCCGACGATGCCAACCGCCAACTGCGCCATCAAACCGGCTTGCGGCGCCGGCAGCGCTTTGTCGCCGATGCCGATGCCGCCGGCAATGATGTTGCTCTGGTGCAGCGCCATGATGGGAAAAACGAGCACAAATGAGACGGCAATGACGGCGATGATTTCGGCAATTTCCATGCGCCGCGGCGTGCCTCCGAGCAATTGACCGATTTTCAAATCCTGAATCATGTCACCGGAAATGGCGCACGCACAACACACCACCGCGGCGACACCAAGTACCGCGCCGACGCCTTGCACACCTTTGACACCGAAGAGCACCATCAACAATGCGGCGATGATCAGCGTCGATAAAGTCAATCCGGAAATCGGCTGGTTCGAGCCGCCGATGAGGCCGACGAGATAACCGCCCACCGCCGATAGTAAAAAACCCAGGAGCAGCATGACGACGGTCGAAACGATGGCGCCGATCAGGCTTTGGCTGAAATAATAGTACAGCACCGCCATCGGTATGGCGAGCAAAATGGTCACACCCATTATGATACGGAGATCGAGATCCTGTTCGAGCCGCGAGGGTTGCACGACGGAGCTGCCTTTTTTGAGCGCGCCACGAAAGGCCGAGGCGAGAGAACTGCGCAAGCCCCATAAGGTTTTTGCCGCCGCGACCAACATGGCGCCGACAGCAATCGGACGCACGTGATTATACCAGATCGAATAAATAATATCGGAAAGCGGGGCCGCTTGGCCATCGAGCGTGAGTTGCGTGCTCAGTTGCGGGTTGATGAAAAATATGAGCGGGATCAACACGAGCCAGGCGAGCACACCACCGACGAAATTGATCGTGGCCACCTCCGGCCCAATGACGTAACCGACGCCGATCAACGCCGGAGAAATGGCGAAGGTCGCCCACGGCACCACACCGGAATGCGACACATCGCCCATCGGGGTGCGATTGCCGGAAAAGTGATGAATGATGGATTGCGGGAGCGTGATGATGCCGGAAAGGCTCTCACGGAAAAGCTTCAAGCCGTTATCGGCCTTGAAAACTTGCAGCAACATGCCGAAGCCGAGCGTACCGAACACGTATTTCGCGCCGGTCTCGCCGTGCTGTCCGGCTTTGACGATTTCAGTGCAAGCGCGGCTCTCGGGAAACGGCAGGCCGGCATCGACGGTGAGCGTACGGCGCAGGATGATGATAAACATGACGCCGAGCACGCCGCCGATGAGCAGAATGAACGAGGTCTCCCAATAATTGAAATCCGTCCACACC
>JBOHQZ010000387.1:0-6486 GCA_050732275.1 bacterium | reverse complement strand
GTCTTCAAGCTGTTCTTGCGCTGATGCCGCTCGATAGCCAGTTGAATTAATTCATCCAGCAGTTGTGAATAAGAAAGACCGGTGGCTTCCCAGAGTTTGGGATACATGCTGATTTGCGTGAAGCCAGGAATGGTGTTGATCTCGTTGAGATAGAAGCGATTGGTTTGGCCTTCGAGCAGAAAATCGACGCGCGCCATGCCTTCACAGCCGCAGGCGAGAAAGCCGCGAATCGCGGTATCGCGAATTTGTGCAGCTAATTCTGCCGGCAGTTCCGCCGGAATAATGAGCGTGGAAGCGCCGTCCACATATTTGGCATCATAATCATAAAACTCGTTGGAGGGTATGACTTCTCCAGGCACCGAAGCTTTGGGCCGGGTGTTGCCGAGCACGCTCACTTCAATCTCGCGCGCATCGGGCGCCGCGGCTTCAATCAGAATCTTGTGGTCATATTGCGCCGCCTCTTCAATGGCTTGAATCAGTTCTTTGCGATCATGAGCTTTGCTAATGCCAACACTCGAACCCATATTCGCCGGCTTGACAAATACCGGCAATCCCAACTCGGCTTCGATTTTGGCGATGATCTCGGCTTGCGAAAGGCCGCTAAGTTGTTGAGGCGTGGCAGGTATCGCCAAGTTGTTCTGTTTCGTGTCCGCACGTTGCCAATCGCTGTAATACATCCACAAAAACTTCACGACCGGCACACCGGCTTGCAAGCACAACTGCTTTTGCACGACTTTGTCCATGCACACCGCAGAGCCGAGCACGCCGGCGCCGACATAGGGCAAATTGACCAATTCCAAAAGTCCTTGCATGGTGCCGTCTTCGCCATACGGCCCGTGCAATACCGGAAAGACGACATCGAATTTCTCACCGAGGTTGCCCAATTCCCGCGCGTCAACGGAATGAGGAGTGGTTGGCAGCAATTTTTGTTCGTTCGGATCGGCCGGCAGCATGGCGTAGAAGGGCGTGTCTTCGATGCCGCTCTTTAAAAGCTGGATGGAATTATTGCCGGCAATCCAGCGGCCGGATTTGGTGATGCCAACCGGGATGACTTCATATTTGGATTTGTCGAGCGCGTTCATCACGGAGGTGGCCGAGACGATGGAGACTTCGTGCTCTCCGGAACGGCCGCCGAAGATGACGCAGACACGGAGTTTTTTCATGGCTTAACTTTTCCTTGCTTTTGAATGTTCGTAGTAGCGCCTTCAGGCGCAGATCGTGCGAATGAACAAAATATATCTGCTTGAGAGCAAAAGCTAAATTCCAACGCTCAACGCCTAAAGGCGCCACTACGAACAATTTTATGGTAGCAAAATTTTTCGCCGTTTTCAAGTAAATTTCTTGAATGGGCGCTATAAAAATAAAACACCCGGAGTGAGTCCGGGTGCCATTCATGAAAACGATTATGCGAACATGATCGACCTCAGCATCGAGGATCAAGCATCCAGATCAATATTTCATCAGCTCCACCGCCGCGCTGTAAATCTTGCGGTCGTCGATGAGAATCTCGGCTTCGAGGATACGGCTGAAGCCGATGGGCGTGTCGATGGAGCAAATGCGCTGCGGCGGCGCGTCGAGCAGCTCGAAACATTCTTCGACGACGCGCGAGAGAATCTCGCCGCCGAAGCCGCCGGTTTTGTGGTCTTCACTTGCCACCAGCGCGCGATTGGTTTTCGCAATCGAGGCGTACACGGTTTCCATGTCCATCGGCACGAGCGAACGCAGATCGATCACTTCGGCGTCAATGCCTGCTTCCGCGGCGAGACGATCCGCGGCCTTCAACGCAAAGTGAATCGCATTGCCGTAGCTGACGATCGTGAGATCTTTACCGGGCCGGCGAACGCGCGCTTTGCCGAACGGCACAAAATGCTCCGCGCCGGTTTGCACCGCCTGCGCCGAGGGTAGATTATAAAGATTCTTCGGCTCAAAGAAGATCGTGAAACCGCGCGAGCGCATGGCCGTGTGCATCAGGCCCGCGGCATCGTCCGCAAACGCCGGCATGACGATGCGCAAGCCGGGGAAATTGGCGAAGACACCCTCGGCGCATTGCGAGTGATAAAGGCCGCCGCCGATAAAACCGCCGCAGGCCATACGCGCGACGATATTCGGCGCGTACTGGCCGTTGGTGCGCCAATATTCGTGCGTCGTTTCCACCATCTGCTCCATCGCCGGCCAGATGTAATCGGTAAACTGTGCCGCTTCGATCACCACCCAAATATCTTTGCTGAAACGGCAAAAACCGTTGGCGGTGCCGGCGATAAAATCCTCGGCAAGCGGCGCGTTGAAAACGCGATTGTGCCCGAACGCTTTTTGCATGCCTTCAGTGACGTTGAAGACGCCGCCCTTGTCGCCGGTGGCCACATCCTGTCCCCAGAGAAACGTGTTCGGGTTGCGGCGAAATTCATCGTGCAGCGCGCGGTTGATGGCCTCGCGCAGCTTCTCTTTCTTGCCTTCGGCCGGCGTCAGCGTCTCTGCCGGTTGAAACGGCTCGGGAATGACGAAATTATAAACCGACTTCGGATCCGGTGCCGGCGCGGCGTCGGCGCGTTGTGCCGCAGCATCGACGGCTTTCTTGTTTTCAGCTTCGATGGCGGCAAGCCCATCTTCACTAACCAAGCCTTCCTTCACCAGATAAGCACGAAAGCGCGGCAACGGATCTTTCTTGCGCACTTCGGCCAACTCTTCTTCGGGACGATACGACTCATGGCGGTCGCTGTTGGAGTGCGGGCCGATGCGCACGCATTGCGCGTGAACGATCGCCGGACCGCTGCCAGTTTGCACATAAGCAAGCGCTTCATCCATCGCGTTGCGGCTGTCAACCGGATCGGTGCCGTCACAGCGAATGATATGAACGTATTTGAGGCCGGCGAAATTGTCCGTGACGATCTCGTTGGCGGTTTGCTCGTGCAGCGGCACGCTGATGCCGTACTTGTTGTTTTGAATCACAAAGATCACCGGCAGGCGCTCGCGGCTGGCGCCGTTGAACGCTTCGTAAACATAGCCTTCGGAAGTCGAGGCCTCGCCGAAGCTGGCAAATGCGACAGCGTCGGATTTATAGTATTTGATCGCGCGCGCCACGCCGACCGCGTGCAGCGCGTGGTTCGCCACACAGCTCGAAACGTTTTGAATGCCGATGGCGGGCTTGGCAAAATGGTTGGACATGTGCCGGCCGCCGCTGGCAACGTCATCGCGGCGCGTGAGACCGTTGAGAAAAATCTCGTCGAGGGTTATCCCAGCGGCGAGGCAGGTGAGCTGGTCGCGATAATATGGAAAAAGGAAATCCGTATTGGGACGAAAGGACAGGCCGAGTGCAAGCTGAATGCCCTCATGACCTGCGACGGTTGCCAGATAACTCCAGCCTTTGGCTTGTTTGAAGAGCAGCCAGGCTTTGTCGTCGATCAAACGACTGGTGTGCATCAATCGATACCATTGACGCGCAGTTTCCGGCGATAGGCTGAACGCTTCCTTCTCACGGGAATACGCCTGCATAGCAGCAGCCACAATATGCCTCCTTTAAATTTAGTGTCTCGAATTTTCTATAAGTCAGCGGGAAGTAGCAGTAGCAGAAAAATCCTTGTTGTTTAGGGTAGCCCTAAAATCATTGTGGATTGTATTGTCGCGCAGTGCTTGATCACTTACTACTCTTGTACTCCCTTTACTCCGTTACCTCCGTACAAACCAAAGCTATAAAAAAGTAACTTTAAATATAAATCTTTTTGCGCCCATTTGCAAAGGCTTTTTTGCAGAGGGATTTTAAAGATAAAGGCGGCTGGTTGGCCGCCTTTATGTATGCGAACTTATCAGTGGGTATCCAGATTTGCAGAATCATCCGGATCAGAATGGCATTATCACTAAAATTAATGGCAAAACTTGCCATTTAATATTGCTACTGTTACTGCAACTGCTACTGATCTAAAACTGCAATTGCCCCTGACTCACAGCTTCAGCTTCGCAATATTCTCTTTCACCCGTCCGGCGGAGTCTTGCAGCATCTTCATTTCGGCGTCGCTCAGCTTCAATTCATAAATGTGCTCGACGCCGTTTTTGCCGAGCTTCACCGGCACGCCGACGTAAACGTCTTTCAAGCCGTATTGGCCGCTGAGCCAGGCCGCGCAAGGGAGGACGCGCTTGGAATCATGCACGACGGATTCCGCCATTTCTGCGACGGCCGCCGAAGGGGCATAATAAGCGCTGCCTTCTTTGAGATATTTCACGATCTCAGCGCCGCCGTTTTTCGTGCGATCGACGATGGCGTTGATGCGATCTTGCGACAGCAACTCCGGCAACGGAATGCCGCCAACGGTGGTGAGGCGCGGCAGCGGCACCATGTCATCGCCGTGGCCGCCGAGCACCAGTGCGGAAATATCGCGCACCGAAACGTTAAGCTCCATCGCGATGAACGTGCGGTAGCGCGCCGTATCCAACACGCCGGCCATGCCGAACACGCGATTCGGCTCGAAGCCGCTCACTTTCATCGCGACGTAAGTCATCACATCCAGCGGGTTGGTGACGGTGATGATTTTGCACTGCGGCGAGTTGTTGGCCACATTCTCGGTCACGGTTTTCACGATGCCGGCGTTAGTTGCCTGCAAATCGTCGCGGCTCATCCCTGGCTTGCGCGCGAGACCGGCGGTGATGACAACCAGATCGGAATTCTTGGTGAGCGAATAATCATTCGTCGAGCCAATGACTCTGCAATCAAAACCTTCCACCGGCGCAGATTCCCACAAATCGAGCGCTTTGCCCGAGGGAATGCCTTCAAGAATGTCAATCACAACCACTTCATTCGCCAATCTTTTCTCCGCCAGCCGCAGCGCGGTGGTCGCGCCAACATGGCCGGCGCCAACAACGGTGATTTTCATGGGGTCTCCTTTCCATTTTCACTCTTGCTCTTACTCATACTTTTACTCCTACTCGCTTTTTGGCGTAGCTCATTTAAAAGCGAGTATGAGTACAAGCAAAAGTATGAGCACGAAAAATCAAAATTTAGCGTGATGACATTATCATCTTCCAATTTCGGGAACAGATAGACGGCGGCAAATTTTTCTAGCCAAGAGATTTGGTGTTTCCGTATGACGAGGAACTGCTTCAACTTGTCCGGTCTGCGGATTACACTACAACGAATGCTCCCGCCCCTCTCTTTTGAGATAGCACCCGTGTTTGCGCAAATGTTTCAACAAGGCCTCGCGTTTCATGGCACGACTACCGATTCTCTGATAGCCTCGGCCGGAACCCCTCGCAACGCGTCTTCGCGACGGTCTTCCAGAATAAGCTCGATGGCCGCAGCGAGGCTTTTGCGGCACTCTTCAATGGTGCGGCCTTGCCCGTTCGCGCCAGGAATCTCCGGACAATAGGCGATATACCAATCGCCTTCCTGCTCGATGATGGCAGTGAACTCGTTGTGCATAATAATTTCTCCACTTGATTGTTTTGGCGATCTATCCAATTACAGGTATGAACAAAACTTACAAAACTTCGCGCTCTTTGTCAATTTTAAAGCAGCTTTTTAAACTCATCGATTGTTAATCCAGCATCACGAACGATACCCGCCATCGTAAACGCATTGACGGGATTGTGACGAGGAACCGTCACAAAGTGAACGCCGTCCGACATCACAATGTGCTTACCTTGGCGAGCGATGTGAAAGCCGGCTTTTTCTAAAGCCTTTAACGCTTGTAGGTGGTTGATACCGGGTAGTTTGGGCATAATCAGGCCGGAACTTCAATTTCACGCACATCAGCGTTTTGAAACGACTCGGCAATCGCCGCCAAGTACTCCTGAATGGCGTCTTTGATGTTCTCAATGGCCTCTTGCTCAGTTGCGCCTTGCGACCAGCAGCCTGGCAATGCCGGGCACGAGACGCTGAAGCCTTCTTCGGATTGTCGTAAAACGATCTTGTATCGCATGAGTGAACCTATTTGTGATTTTCATATACTGAATTGTTTGCAGCAAGACAATAAAATTTACAAAACTTCGCGCTCTTTGTCAATGTGGAAATTGCCGGCAGAGTAATGCCTCAGTCTTAGGTGGAGTAAACTGTCTCTGGAAGAATCTTTTTTCAAATCAGCACTGTGCTGGATTTAAACAAGATGCTTCCAGCATGACATTTTAGTAGTCCACCAATGACCGAGGGATTACCCGGCGGAAACCGGCATTCAAATTTTCAAAAAAAATTTCGAGGCATGGCGCGTTCGCGCCATGCCTTTTCAGAGTATCAGATGGACAGAGTTACAGAGTATCAAGAACTATGACTGGCCGCGCACACCACCCGCCAACCAACATAGTTGCCCCTGACGTCGGGGTGATAGCTGAGACGAGCGGCGCAGCGCAGATACTCGGCGGAATTGTCCCCGGAGCCGCCACGAAGAGCCCGCGCCTCTAGATACTTCATGTCCGGATTTTCCATCCACTCCCACACATTGCCGGCCATATCCATCAAACCTTCCGGCGTCGCGCCAGCCGGGTATGAGCCGATCGGTGTGGTGT
>JBOHQZ010000386.1:0-6488 GCA_050732275.1 bacterium | reverse complement strand
CCCAACACAGATTTTCCGAGTGATTATATTTTGATGCAGAATTATCCTAATCCGTTCTTGAGCGCAGCGAAATCTCGTAGCGGGGACAACGTCGGTACGACAATTCGTTTTGAGATTCCCCCGTCACTCGCCAATGCTCCCGCGCGTCTGGCGATTTATAACGTGCGCGGCGAGCTGGTTCGCGAACTTCTCAATCGACAGTTGCCGGCCGGGAATCATGTCGCGCGTTGGGATGGAAGAAACGACACGGACTTTGAAGTAGCGTCGGGAATTTATTTCTGCCGCTTGCAAGTTGGCAATGCAGCCGGGATACGCAAACTCAGTTTGATAAAATAACCGGCTGTAAAAACAATGGAGTCTGCACATGTTTCGTTGGCCTTGCTGCTTCTCGTTACTTTTGCTGTTGGCGCCGCCGAATACACCAGCACAAATCAATCCGCAACGCGCCGTGTCATTCTTTCCTTTGCAGGTGGGAAACAAATGGCAATACGAAGTGACTTACTTGCCCAACCTGATGCGCGAGAAAGAGTACAGGATCACTACCGTTGCCGGAGACACGGTCATGCCCAACCGGAAAAAATATCAAATCGTCCGGCAAGAAAATCAGCTCGTCGATGGCTTGCATTATTCGACCGAATACTTTCGCTTCGATACCACCGCGCTCGTGGTCTATCGCTATTTCGCCGAAGCTTCGAAAGCGCCGACGTGCGCCGATTCCGAACAGGTTCACTTCGATCTAAAACTGGCTGCGGGTGTCCAATATCGTTCCTGCAGCGGTTATAAAATGCAAGTCGACACCGGTTTTGCGCAAATTGGTTTGCTTCCCGATTCAGCGGGCTTTCGTGCTTACAGTGGAACTGACGACATGGTTTTTATCAGGGACAAGTTGTTTGAAGGAATAGGAATCGCCGCAAGCCATCTTTCCGGCGAACGCAGCGGCAGCGATATGCGCTTGATTGCGGCGCTGATCAATGGAAAGCAATACGGCGACTTCGTTCTCACGGTGCAGGATGAAAGCCCAGTCCCATTGCGAATGGAGTTGCGCCAGAATTATCCCAATCCTTTGCCGGCGATGACATTAAGCCGCGCCACCTCGATCACATTTCAGTTGCCCAGCAGCGGCCACATCGAATTAAAAATCTTCAACATTCTCGGCGCTGAAATCAAGACGCTCATCAAAGGCTTTTATCCTGCCGGGCCAAACATGATTGTCTGGGACGGCGCCGACGAGCTGGGCAGGCCGGTCGCGGCCGGCGTTTATTTTTACCGCTTGCAAGCCGGCGCTTTTGCCGAAACTAAAAAACTGCTCGTCGTTCGATAATCTGATTTAAAATGCACTGGACCGGAGTTGATGATGAAATTGCAAAAAATTTTGCCAATACAGGTCGCCTTTCACCTCGTCGGCTTCGGCGCTGTCTCTGGTTTCGCGCAGACCGACTTCTGGGAACGAACCAATGGACCCTTCGGTGGCAATGTCAATACTTTGGCGATCAACTCGAGCGGGCACCTTTTCGCCGGAACCGTCGGCGGCGGCGTTTTTCGTTCTATCAATAATGGCGATAATTGGACGCCGGTAAACACTGGTTTGTCCGATCTTTTCATTAAAACGCTGGCCATTCATTCAAACGGCCAGCTCTTTGCCGGAAGCTTTGCAGGCATTTTTCGCTCCATGGATAATGGTGAACATTGGACGGCAAGCAATAATGGCCTGCCCGCAACTCTTGTGAATGCTCTTGCCATCAATTCGAGCGGGCATATCTTTGCCGGAACGAATCTCGGTATTTTTCGCTCCACGGATAATGGCGAGCACTGGGCGCCGATCAACACCGGTTTGACCAATGTGAATACGCTGTCGCTGGCCATCAAGGCGAACAGCGATCTTTACGCCGGCACCGACGGTGGAGGCATCTTTCGCTCCACGGATAACGGCGAGAATTGGACCTTGACCAATTTGGCGCAAACCAGCGTCTTCACTCTGGCCATTAATTCAAACGGCGATATTTTTGCCGGAATTTTTGGGGGCGCCGGTTTTCGCGCCGGCGTTTATCGCTCCACGAATGATGGCAACCAATGGATGGCGGCCAATTCCGGGTTGACTAGTATTTTCGTTCAAACCCTCACCGTCAATTCGAGCGGGCACGTTTTTGCCGGAACGCGAGAGGGCGTTTTTAAATCTGCGAACAATGGGGACAACTGGGAGCCTGCCGGGTTGGCCGAGGTTTCAATCACTGCGCTTGCAGCTAATTCGAATAACGATCTCTTTGCCGCAAGCGCCAGCGGCATCTTTCGTGCTACCAGCAATGGGAATGATTGGACGCCCATCGATACCGGTCTGAGCAATACTTTTGTCCTTTCGCTTGCCATCAATTCACGTCATCAGGTCTTTGCAGGAATCAACATTGGCAGAGTGTTTCGTTCATCGAGCCAGGGCGACGATTGGACGCCGATTTTTGCAAGCGCGCCGACGGCGAATATAATTGCTCTTGCCCTCAACGCGAATGACCATCTCTTTGCCGGGACTTATGGCGAAGGCGTTTATCGCTCCACAGATGACGGCAACAACTGGACGCAGATCAATAACGGTTTAACCCATACGATTGTCCGGGCCCTTGCCGTCAATTCGAGCGGGCATCTTTTTGCCGGCACCGAAGGCGGCGGTTTTGATGCCGGCAGTGTTTTTCGTTCTACTGACAATGGAGAAACCTGGACACTAATCAATGCCGACTTGAACAACCCGATTGTTGTGGCGCTTGCCATCAATGCCAGCGGACACGTTTTCGCCGGAACGGTTCACAATGGCGTCTTTCGTTCATTCGACAACGGGGATCATTGGACGGCGGTCAACCTTGGTTTGCCGAATGCGCCTGTAAACAGCCTCGCGGTCAATTCCAATGGACATATTTGGGCCGGAACAACCGGTGGCGTCTTCCGCTCGACGGACAACGGCGATCACTGGACGCCAATGAATGCCGGGTTATCCGGCAATGCCGTTCAGACGCTGGCGGTTAATACGAACGGGCAAGTCTTTGCCGGAACCAACAGCGGGGTTTTTCGCTTTACCGAAAATGGCGCAAGCTGGGAAGAAATCAATGCCGGCTTGCAGAATAAAGGCGTGACGGCTCTCGCGATCAATTTGCCAGGACGCCTGTTTGCCGGAACTTCGGGAAGCGGCGTTTTTCGCAGTATTGCCTCCACAACTCGCGTAAGCGAAACCGCCGTCAATGCGCCAACCGCATTCGTGCTGGAACAGAATTATCCCAATCCGTTCAATCCCAACACCGTCATTCGTTTCAGCTTGCCGCGAGAGGCGTTTGTCCGGCTCAAAGTGATCAACCTTCATGGCGAAGAAGTGGCGACTTTGGTGAATGGCGTTCGCCGCGCGGGTGAGCATACCGCCGTTTTCGAGCCGAAAAATTTATCGAGCGGAATTTATTTCTACGTGCTGCAAAGTGGCGAAGCGCAGCTCACCCGGCGGTTATTAGTTTTAAAATGAGGAAGGTAATGATGAGAACTATTTTGCTGCTAATCGTTTTGCTGTGCAGCGCCTTGCTTGGGTGCCGCCATGCCGCTACCGAAGCGCCCGCTGAAATCGGAGTGCCTGCTTCATTCGACGGCTTCATTTCGGCGGAGGTGAACGGCTCCACGCATCAATTGTACATTTTTGCCAATTTTAACGGCTACAAAGACGGCGAAATTGTTTTGCGCGGCTCGGGTGAGGGCCTGGATCGCGTGTTGATGCTCACTTTTCAACTCAAATCGAAAGGAGTGGTCGCTTTCAATAAGGAGATGACAGGGTTCTGGGATTTGGGATTGTGCATTCCGTTCAGACGCTACCTGCTGGCCGAAGCCTCTTTCAACTACGTGAGCATTGACAGCTATGATGCAAAGACCGGCAAGGTGACCGGAAGGTTTTCGATAAAAGTCAGAAATGAAGAGACGCCCAACGACGTTATCGAGTTTAAAAATGGCAGATTCGTCACGCGACTTAATGCCGCGAAGTTTGAGTATTGTACCGAGGGATGATTTTAAAATGGAGTTCGTGCTATGAAACGGCTTTTTGCTTTAAAGCGGCTGCTATTGCTGGTAGCCTTGTTTTTGATCTTTTGCAGTTGCAACGATAAACAACAAGAATCATCATTGGCAAAAATCACCGGCGTCGAGCGCAATGGCATCCCGGATCCCACGATCATCAACCACACCGAGATTCCGCGGCCGTATTCAAAGAGCACCTACTTCCTTTACTCCGGCGGACGGGAGGTTCCGGAGTCGAGGTTTGCGGAAGGCAACATCAAACTCATTTTGCAAAAACTGTTGGAGCGAGGTTTTGATATTCGCGAAGCGTGGAACGCCACCGGCGAGTGGGGATGCCAGATGCGGAAACCGACGTGGGATCAAATGATCATCCGGCTCGAAGCGCCCAATGCGCGAATCCATGACTTCGGTTTCACCATCGATTCTTCGCTTGTGCAAATTTTTGAAAACCCGGCTTGCCGCCCGAGCTGGGAGCATTATCGGTTTGATTGAAATTAAGGAGAGTTTATGAGAAAGAGTGCAGCTTGGTTTATCATTTTAATTTTTGCAGCGCCAGCTTTTCCGCAAGCTGTCAAGCTGGGCCTTAATTTTGGCGTTAACTACAATATGGCATCGTACGAGAGGAGCTCATTGATATGGGACGTCGAAAAAAGTTTTTCACCGCGTTTGGGCATGGTCGCCGCTTATGGCTCCGGCGGCAGCTTCCGGCTCATTTCTGCTGTAATTTATGACGGCAAAGCAGGACGGTTCTCCACATTAGGCGCCGCCGATGGATTGGCAATTGTGACGGAACGTTATCATTATCTGGCGCTGACGCAAAAATTGCAATACGACAGCAGATGGGGATTCTTTATTAATCTCGGCCCGGCCATGGGCATCAAACTAAAAGCGGCAAGAGAACGGAAGGAGCTTTATTCGATTGATCTCGCTTCTTATAAAAGCGAAATTGAAAATGCAAAAAGCGTTCGCTGGGGCCTCGTCGCCGGAGGTGGATATGAGATCGCGGTTGGAGGAATTCAGCTCGCTCCGGAAGTCTCGTACGATTTTGGGTTGACCCAGGCAAACATGCGCAATCATTTAAAGCTCTCAAGCCTGGTTTTAGGCTTATCGATGTTTTTCTGATCTTTTATGTTAAGAAGTTTATTCATTTTTGGAGCCTTTAGTATGAAAAAGTCATTTTCATTTTTGGACATGGGATCAACGATCCTTGTTTTAGTCTTTTCCCTCTTGCATATAAGCTGTTCGCCCGAGCAAACCTCGCTCTACGAAAATATCAAAACCGGCGTCGCCGCCATCAAAGCGACCTCGCACGACCAACCCGGCTATCAACCGGTGCCGGACTCGTTGCGGCTCCGTTTCGATAAAACGCTGCGCATGTTGCGCGTCGTGGTAAAAACCGACGGCTGCGAGCCCGAGCCTGAAGCCAAAGTCGAAGAAATTTCCGGCCGTCTGCTCATTCAGTTCGATATGAAAAACACCTGCGTCCACGTGCGCGCTGAATTTTTTGACGTGGACATTCTCGTCAGCCCGGTGCATGAAGACGTATTCCGGTTGATCGTCGAAAGCCGCAATTTCGCCAGCGACGAAACCGGCGCTATTTTGCTCAACCAGCTCGTCGATGTCAGAGAATTGCCGGGCGTGAAGTAGTCTGAAGTCGTTAAGTCCGAGGTTCAAGTCAATTGTGTAGGATCCACATTCAACTCAAAATTTCGCAAGGAGATTAAACATGAGGAGATTCGTCACGATCGGCGCGATGGTCGCGGCTGCCACGATACTGGCAATCGGCTATTCGCAATCGCCGCTTGCATCCCAGGATCGCAAATCCGCTGCGGCGCCGCCAATGCAACAGCTTCAACTGCACCATGCGATTGAAATTGCACGCGCCATGCGCGTCTCGCCGCAGCAAACGCCGACTTTTAAAAGCACCTTGATCATCGGTGGCGGGCAAGCCATTACCGGCCACGTGGCCACGAGCGATGGCACGCCCACGCATTTGCTGAAGATCATCGTCATTGCGTTCACCGCCGATTCCAGCTTGACGCCATCTAAAGGCTTTGCCTACGTCAATCCTGACGGCAGTTATCTCATCGAAAATCTACTGCCCGGCGAGTTTTTCGTGGTGGCGCAAGCCGACAGTTATGAAACCCAATATTACGATCAGGCCGCTTCGTTCACCGATGCGAAGCTGGTGCCGGTAGCAGCTTCAGATACCACGACAGGCATCGATTTCAAGCTCGTGAAAATCAGGCCGGCCACCGGCGCCATTTCCGGCAAAGTCACAAACGCTTCCGGTACGCCGCTCGCCAATGCCTATGTCAACGCGTATTCCAAAGACAATCCGTTTTCATACGGCAGGGCGCAAACCACGCGAGACGGCACGTATCGCCTCGAGGGATTGAAAACCGGCAAATACTTCGTGCAGGTTTGGGCCGAGGGCTATATCAGCGAGTTTTATG
>JBOHQZ010000385.1:0-6499 GCA_050732275.1 bacterium | reverse complement strand
GCTGCTTGCCGCGTAAATAGAAATCATACGCCTCGAGATTACGCGTCGGTCTCGCCAGTAGCGCTTTTCGTTCCGGCTCCAGCAGGGTGAGGTCCAGTTGCTTTGCCACCTGCTCCGCAATTTCCGATTGTACCTCAAAAATCCGGTCCAATACCCGGTCGTATTGCTCTGTCCAGATATTCATATCATCGGCAACGCGAATCAACTGGGAGGTAATGCGCACGCGGCTGGGACCACTCCCGTCGTAGGCAGGACGATCCCAGCGTACCGTGCCTTCCAGCACGTAATCGACGCCGAGCTCCTGGCCGATCTGGCGAATTGGCTTCGGCGTCTTTTTGTATTGTATGGCGCTGGTGCGGGAGATGACGCCAAGTCCGTTCACCACCGCCAACCGGCTGATGATCTCTTCAGTGATGCCATCGGCAAAATACTCATCTTCGGCGGCGCTCAAATTCTCGAAAGGAAGGACCACCAGCGTCTTTCGCTTTGCGGGTGTTTTCAGTGGCGAAGTCTCGCGAAAATAGAAAAGCGCCACGGCAGCAAGAAGAATGAGAGCAAACGGAAGCGCGATGAATGCCCACCTTTTGGCCAACCCTGTTGATCCTGCTCCAGTTGTTCCGGTCTTTGCAAGGCTTGTCCAAGGCCATGAATAGGATTTCTGCGCGGTATTGACAGAAGAAAAGACTGTCGTTGCAAGCGCTTTCAAATCCGCCAGCATCTCATGAATCTGTCGGTATCGCTCGTCCGGCTTTTTGGCCATCGCCTTGTTCACAATCCGTGCCAATTCCATTGGCACATCGGTGTTCCGACCCGTTGGGATCATTGGCTCCGGCTTTTCATTCAAAATGGCGTAAATCATCGCCGGCTCATTCTCCCCTTTGAAAGGCAATTCGCCGCTGAGCATTTCATAAAGAACGACTCCCAACGACCATATATCCGTCCGGTGATCGATCTCTTTTCCCTTGGCTTGTTCCGGCGACATATAGGCCACCGTGCCCAATGTGCTGCCGGTCTTCGTTAGCTTGAGATGGGCCACTTTTGCCAGCCCCCAATCCAAAATTTTCACCACACCTTCGGTGGTGACGAAGATATTGGCGGGTTTGATATCGCGGTGGGTGATGCCATGGTGGTGAGCCTTTGCCAAACCTTGGGCAATTTGCATCGCAATGTCGATGACATTGTCCACTAATAACTGATTACTGGTTACTTTCTTTTTCAGCGTTTCGCCTTCATAGTAAGCCATGACAATGAACATCTGCCCATCTTCAGTCTCATCGATTTCGTAGATGGTGCAAATGTTGGGATGATCCAGCGCTGAAGCCGCTTTGGCTTCGCGGATGAAGCGCTGCTTTTCTTCATCATCCGCGCTGAGATGAGGTGGGAGAAATTTGAGAGCAACGAAGCGGTCGAGCTTGAGGTCTTGGGCTTTGTAAACTACGCCCATGCCCCCGCCGCCGAGTTTTTCAAGGAGTTTATAGTGGGAAATTGTTTTGCCAACCATACCGTACCTCCGTGTCGAAGGCTTACGCCATAGGGCTACGTCCATTTGAAAAAATACTACATTGTTCGCATCTGCTTAAGGGCTGAGCGAGCTTGCGCGACCATGGTTTCCGCCCCAAGTTTGATAAAGGTGGGCAAAGCGTCCCGCAAAGCGGAACTGGCAGTCAGATAATCTTTGAGCCGGCCCCTCCGCATAAGAACGAAGGCACGGAAGAGATCGCTGCGCGCGATTTCATAGTCTTGCCGGATGGCCTGAAATTCTTGCTTCGCTTGTTTAAGCTTGTCAAAGGCAGAATCCCACTGTTCGAGTAGTCCATACAACATGCCTTGGGCCTGGTAAGTGAGGCCGAGGAATAAATGGCTGCCGAAAGCCTTGGCAGATTCTTCCGCCTTCGCCGCATAGAAACGAGCTTTAGCCATGTCCCCATTGACCGCGAAGCCCATGGTCGAGATGGGATAAAGCATGACGTTGCAAGTGACGCATAAGCCGTGATTGGCCTCCACCGCCAGCCCTGCTTCTACCGCCTCACGCACGCCGGCATAATCGCCTGCTTCCATGCGATTGCGTCCCAGCGTCGCATACAAACGCACGAGACAATGCGGCTTCATCATGGCGCGTTCGGCAATGCGCAAGCCCTCGTGCAGATAGTCACGTGCTTCGTTTAAACGGCCAAGCGCCGTGGCTACCACACCCATCCGCTGCAGGGAGGTCGCCTCACCGGCAAAGGCCTCGAGCCGGGCATAAAGCTCGCGCGCCTTGCTTAAATTGGAGAGCGCGTCGAGAAAACGGCCTTGGAAGTATTCGGCCGTGCCGATGAAAAGCGTGCACATCGCCAGTGCGCGACTGGCGCCGATATCTTGCGCCTGCTTTTGCATGTGCCGCGCAAATTCCAACGCGCTTTGATAAGGCTCATCACCATACAGGTGATACTCGCACAGTCAAAGATGGACATCAGAAACATCGGCAAGGTATCGATTCAAATCGACGCGGCTGAGGCGCTGGGCTTCGTACTCGAGACCGTGCCGCCACTCGCCAAGAGGCGCGCAACAGAGCGCCATCATCTCATAAGCTTTTGCGGCGTCCCCCGACCCGTCGGGGCCGAGCGCTTCGGCAACGCTCAAGCTCTCCCGCGCTATTGCCAGCGCTTCGGCAAATTCATTGCGCTGCCAATGATAATGCGCCAGCGTGTATTGCAAGCGCACCCATTCCAAATCGCGGGTCGCCGACGCTGAAGTGATGGCTTCCGACAAATGCCGCCACGCGTTCTCCAAATTTCCCGCCAGCGTGTAACGATAAGCCGCTTTCCGTCGCAGCCGGCGAATGTCCGCCATCTCACTTCCGGAAATCGCTGCTTCAAAATGCGCTGCGCTCTCTTGCTCTTTGCCCAACATGCCAAGCTGATCACCCAAGCTTTCGTGCAACTTGACCGTATGCTTGCCATCATCCAGCTTCAGCGCCTGTTCATAATAATTGATCGCGATCTCGTGCGCATACAGGGCCGCGGCGCGATCACCAGCCATGAGAAGATATTTCACCGCCAGCTTGGGCGCGTCGCTGCGCAGGTAATGTTCGGCAAGCGCTTCAACGGGCAACGCACGCTCATCGGGATACAAAGCCTCCAACGTCTTTGCCGCTTGTCCATGCAAATAGCGTTGCCGAGTTTGCGACATCTGCTGGTAAACCGCTTCGTGAAACAACGGATGGACAAAACTGAACGTCAATCCCAATTCTTTCAACAAGTGCACGTTTAGAATCTCGTCGAGCAAATCCAAAATCTCGGCGCTTGGGAGCTGCAGAATATTCTCGAGCAAATTCAGGTTGGTTTGCTGGCCGGCGACGGCAACCACTTGCAAAAGCGATTGCGCCTTGGGGGATAAACCGTTCCATTTTTGCGCCAATAAGATTTGCAAGGAAGGAGGAAGATAAGGCTTGATGATCGTGCCTGCACGCCAGACGCCATCCTGCAGCGTGATCTCTCCGGCTTTTTTCAATTGGCCGGCCATTTCAACGGCAAAGAGGGGATTGCCTTCTGTAAAAGAAAAAACTTCGTTGGCGA
Source organism: bacterium (assembly GCA_050732275.1). Taxonomy (GTDB): domain Bacteria; phylum Zhuqueibacterota; class Zhuqueibacteria; order Zhuqueibacterales; family Zhuqueibacteraceae; genus Zhuqueibacter. Next base: position 2,942 of record JBOHQZ010000385.1, on the reverse strand, counting down.
ACGCCGCCTCCACTTCACCTTTACCCAACGATTGCTGCAAGAGCTGCTGATGTTCGGCCTCCGAGAGCGGTTGCAAGAAAATGGTATCGGCAAGGCGGCCACGATTTAGTGCCGTGAGAAGCGTCGTCAACTCGGCGGAAATCTCCGGCTCGGCGGAACGGCAGGTGCCGACCAGCAAAAGAGGAAAATCAGCGGCGTTGCGCGCCAGATAATTAAAAAGTTTTATTGTGCCGTCATCGGCAAAGTGCAGGTCTTCCAAAATCATCACCACTGGCGTCACATCCGCAATCACCTTGAGAAAACGCAGCAATCCGGCAAAGAGATAACCTTGCGCCGCCGCGTCAGCTCGAGTCGATGGCGCCGGGGCGGATGGCAATTCCGGAATGGCGGCGGCCAATTCTGCCGGAATCAGATGCGCATGCTGCGGAGAGGTGTTGATGGCCATGCGCAGGGCTTCGACGAACGGGCTGTAGGGCAATTCCCTTTCCTGCTCGTAGGCGCTGCCCATCAGCGGATGATAACCACGCAATTGCGCCAGATTAAAAATTTCTTGCGCCAAACGCGTCTTGCCGATGCCGGCGGTGCCCTGCAGCAACAACACCTCGCCCTTGCCCTGCGCCAGATGATCGAGAAGCGTTGCGGCCAGCTTCTGCTCATTTTGCCGTCCCACCATCGGGCTGCGTTTGTGCAGCACCGAAACCGGCTTTGCCGCGCCAGCCTTTTTCGGTGCGGCTTGCGGCACGGGTTGAATTTTGCCTTCGCGAATGATTTTCAAGAGCGCAGTGGTTTCTGAGGAAGGCTTGGTGTCGAGCTCCTTCGCGAGAATTTCCTCGCAGCGCTTATATTGGTGCAAAGCCTGTGAGCGGTTGCCCTGCAGCGCAAAGGCGCGCATCAAGCCTTGGTGTGCGGTTTCATCGAGCGGGTCAATGCCGAGAACGCGACGAAAGGCCTCGGCGGCATCAGCAAAATCGCCGGCGTCGATATGCTTCTGCCCGAGGGCGATGAGCAATTCCAAAAACTGCACGCGTGCCGATTCGCGCCGCTCTTCCGTCCAGCTTTCGTAAATATCGGAAGGCAGCAAATCTCCGGTGTAGCTTGCCGCCGCGCGTTGATATGAAGAGAGCGTTTTGTTGCGGCGGGCTTCTTGCGCCAGATGTTGGAAGGCGTCGAGATCGGTATGCACCTCTGCCGGCGCGGCCAATTTGAGGGTTTCATCTTTATAAACGAGCAGCTCATCGGGAGCAAGATCAACCGTCGTGGCCTCAAAAGCTTTTCGAATGTAGTGGATGGACTTGTACATCTGCGCTGCCGCCGAAGTGGGATCCAACTCCGGCCAAAGGGCATCAATCGCCTGATCGCGATGCAATTGATGTTTTGGCTTGATGGCGAGCAGCTTCAGCAGGCTCAGCGCTTTTCGGCTCTTGAAGGCAGCTTCGGGTATTTCCCGTTCTCCCAGATAAAGGCAAAATCTCCCGAGCAGAGAAAAGCAAATGCCGGGTGATGAATTCATCTGACTTCAGGCGTTTAATTGAGGCTGTTATTAAGGTTTGCTAATTTTCCTTTATAAAGATATACCGTATTCTTTCGAAAGTCAAGCTCCGGCCTTACAGTGGCTCTCGGAAAAAATCCATCAGGTGAGAGCAAAGCTATAAAGGTAAAATGAGCAATCATCCATTAAAAACTCCTCTCATGATAAATTACCGAAAATTTCGTTCGAAAGAAAGCCTCCAAATAAATAAATGTGAAGTCGGATTTCCACCCGAACATTTATGTGAAAGTCCGACTGCGCCTATATTCTTTGAAATTCCCGCCGTGCCTCAATCCATTGATACACGACCGGCAGAATGAACAGCGTCAACAGCGTTGAAGTCACCGATACGCCGATGACAACGGTGGCCAGTGGGCGTTGCACTTCCGCACCGGTGCCGTGCGAGAGCGCCATCGGGATGAAACCCATATGGCAAATAGTGTGTTCATCAACACCGAGCGCGGCCATCAGCACCACGCGTAATCTTATCGCGGCCGCCCATACTTTTCGCGAACGCGTTGCACTGCCTGCGCTTCATCGACATCTGCGCTCAAAATGTGTAAATTTAAAGTTGAAATTTAAATCTGCAATGGTCGGATTCGATCTTACTCATTGAAACATTGGTGTGTAGCTGCTCATACTCGTACTTGCTCATGTTAATGTTCTATGGGAGTACGAGTATGAGCATCAGGATGGTGACTCTTACATCATCGTCTTAGGCAGTTTCTCCTCAACCCATTTGCCCTCCTTTGTGATTTCCATTTTTTCCGGAATGAAGACATCGGCGTGTTTGCCATGCATGCCGGTGAAGCGAATTTCTTGCCCAACATAACTGGCGAAGCCAGGAGCAGGCACAGCAAGAAAATGCACCTTCTTGTTCGCGTCCACCAAACCCACAGGCAAGCCTCCGGTGGCACACATGGAGCCGCAAGCCTTCATATCGCCGTGATCATTGGTGAGATAGCCGCCTGCCGCATAGCATTTGAGATCAACCAGCGTGCCGGTGATCGTCTCCGATTTGGCCGCAGCTTTCTCTTGCGCGGACAACATCACCGCCACGGCAAACACAGTCAACAAAGCCACGACAAGAATGACAACTGAGCTTCTACGCATAAAACCTCCTTAATGAATTGAAGTTGATTGATAATAAGACACTCCTGTAGCAATTCAAAAAGAGTTGCTACAGAACGGAGAAATTATAAAAAAGAGCACCCATAAACTGGGTTCCATCAGGAAAATCCTGACCGCTGAGCGCGAAACGAACAGAGGCTTCGATACCAAATCCTTCTCGTGGCGCGTAGATCACACTGGGAGTGATTGTCAGTAGCTCGCGACGTTCTAAGAGCGGTACGTTATTCGCTTTGAGCCGCGGGTGTTCGCCACGCAGCCAATCCACAGCGCCTTTGATCGTTAC
>JBOHQZ010000384.1:0-6504 GCA_050732275.1 bacterium | reverse complement strand
GCGCGGCGCGGCTCAAAATTGAGCGTTACGATTTTCGTTCCATTAACGATGAAGCTTAAAGCGGCAAAAACCGCGGAATGGAACATCGGGCCGATATTCATATAGCAGTCGCTCTCGCGAACCTCCCCGGCAGCCGCAATATTAAGCCCGACTGTCAGCGCGTTTTGATGCGTCATGGCTACGCTTTTTGCAACCCCGGTCGTGCCGCCGGTATTGATCAGAAAAAGCACGTCGCTGTCGCTCGCGTCTTTCATCGTTCCCGGCTCCGCCGCAGAATGCGCTGCCAAAAAGTCTTCGTATTCCTTGTTGAGTCCGTTGTTCCCGCCGATGCCCACGCTCAATTCGATAAACGGCAGGCAATTTTTTATCGAGTGATAAGGATCGGCAAACTCCTTGCCGACGAAGATGGCGCGTGGCGCACTATCGCGAAGCGTTTGCACCAGCTCGCTGGGCGTGTAACGCCAATTTAGCGGCTGGGCGATGATGCCCGTTTTGGCGCAGGCAAAAAACAGCTCCAGACAGTGATGGCAATTCCGCGCATAAATGGCGGCGCGATCGCCTTTCTGCAAACCGCTCGCCAACAGCGCATGCGCAAGCTGACTCACCCGCTGATCGAACTTTTGCCACGTCATGCGCCGGCCGGCATCGGCGTCAACGATGGCGATTTTGCCGGGCCAACGCCTGGCATTGCGTGAAACGATCATCCCGAGGTTCATAATCGCTCCTTGAAGTTCATTTCGTCGTTTTAAATTGTTACGTGATTATATTCGTTATGGCGTGCTCGTGTCTTCTCTCGAAAGTTTCGAGAAGATCTGCAGGGCTAACAACGATGGCTTGCTTTTTCTCGTCCGGAGCTCTCCAACCCTCTTTTCTGCAAACGATGGAAAAAAGTTTGCGCACTTCAACGGTTATGCCGGCGAAGGCTTTTTGAAAAGCTGCGGCCGGATTTGTTGGCAAAAGTGCTCGGGCTGCTGCGGCCCAGGCGGGCATTGGGAGAACCGCGCCTTGCGCCTTGTCCAACAGCACGTTCATCGCCTCGAAATTGTCTTCATCATAAAACGGCTTTTTGTTCATTACTTTTGCCAAGTCAGGCAGCGGCTGGAAATCAAACGGATCCAGGCCGGAGGCTTCGCCGACAATGTTGTAGGGCTTATCGGGGCCGAAGGAATAACGCAAATACGGCTCGAATTCGGGAATGGCGTTAATGACCAGCGGCATGCATTGCGGTGTGAAAGAAGCATCGCATGGAAACCAGCGTCCGTCCAAATTTACTACGGCAAAATAATGTTTGATCTGGCGTGCGATGGTGGCGCGATAAGCCGTGGGCATGCAAAGCGAGACACATTGCGAATCAATCTTCAGCTCGGTAAAAGCGCCGTTGAGCCCGCAAGCTCGCAGCAGGGCGACTTGCAAATTGGCTTTGGTCGTACACATGCCATGGCCTAACCGCAAAGTCGAGGAAGCCCTCAGATTCCAAAATCCGAAGCGATAAGGCATGGCACGGACAAACTCCCAAATTGCCACGGCGGTGTTCCATGCCGTGTTTCGGCGCAAAGAGCGGGCGAGCTGGATAATAGCGGGATGAGTGTGGTCGCAATGATTGTGACCGAGATCAGGTTCAGCGGTCTTCGGCTTGGCGAGCTTGCGGCGTCGCACTTGTAAATACGGAGCGAGCGCCACCAGCAAATGCGTGAGGAGAGCCGCCTTTTCTTCGTCGCTGATTTCATAGAGGCGGGAACGGGCCATTCGCCACAAAACGCACCCAGAGATTCCCGCTCTCGCGGTTTTGGTGCGGCCGGCGCCGAGGAAAAATCCGATCTCTCCCAATATGTCACCGGGCCCTATCCAGACTGGCGGCGTCGCATCGCCATTTTCCGCCGTGAGAAAAATATCTCCGGCGATGGTGAGGTAAAGATAATTTGACGGCTGATGAATATAAAACAACAACTCATTCGGCGCCAGCTCAATGACTTCACCGAGCTTGGCCAAAGCGGCGAGCTGCGACCCGGAAATAACGGTCGCGAGTTTGCTTTCGGAAAGCATTGATCACACTATTTTCACTGGACGTTCCGGAATAAATGCGATCCAGATCTAACATGGAAAGATGCCCGTCAATGCGATCAGCGCAAATCTGGTCGTGAAATTTGATGTTTTAGGAATGACTTTCCCGGGTGCGGAAAACTGTCGATCGAAGGCCACATACACGAATAGGAGGGGCTTGCTAGGAGATGAAAAATCGAGGTGTTTTATCCCATCCTCACACCATACGCTCATGCGAAGAAGTAAGCCATGCTTTATTGGGAAAGTCGAGAGTCGTGCCAAATGTTTTTGGAGAGCTGTTACCTGTAGTCCATAAATTGTCCTCTTTTTTGGTTAAAGTTACACTTGTAACAAAACTGTTACACAGTTTAACCAAATTTTTCCTAAAAAGCAAGCATTCTTTTGTTCATTCCTTAATGTTCCAGTCTTTAGTGAAGTAAGCTACCGCCCGGGCGCTTTTTAGACGTTCTTGCAAGCTGCAGCGCCCGGGCGGTTACCCTATAACAGAGGCATTACTTCATCCCGTGCGAAGCTGAAAAACCGCCAGCAATGCTTTCGGATCTTTTTCTGTCGTGCTGGGAATTTCGGTATCCTGCCATTCCAGCAGGTCAAAGTATTTTGAGAAATATCCGCGAAGCTCGTCGATATCGAAGCGGTAAGGACCCCAATCGCCGGGCTCCTGCTTCGAAAAGGTTTTCAAGAACAAAAAACCGTTGGGGTTGAGCAAACGTCTAATCTGCTCCACATATATGAGCCTGAGCTTCTCTTTAAGAACGTGAAAAAGTCCGCGATCATGAATAATCTCGAACGGGCCGGAGAGTGAGGTGCGAATGATATCATCGACCCGCCAGTCGATCAAATCGGCAAGTGCGCCGGCTCTTTGCCTGGCAACAGCGATGATGGTTGGAGATATATCGCTTGCCGTAACCCGATATCCTAATCTGGCGAGTTCTATGGCCGTGGTGCCGGGGCCGGTGCCGAGATCGAGGATAGTTTTAGCTGATTTGCCGTACTTGGCAAACAGCGCAGCGAAATCTTGGTCCATTTGCTCGGTGTACCAGAGCACGGCCTTCAATTCGCGCGCTTGATAGTATTCATCCCAGCCGGTTTGGGCGGGATGGACGCTGGAAGTTTGGCGCATAGTTATTTTTCCGATATGAGTGTTCGACCGTTGAAAAACTTTCCACACGTGCGGACGGGTGTCGAACGGCAAGGGAAAAGTGTATCTGCGTCAAATTTAAAAATACTGGCGCCAAAATCAAGCAAATTTTTAGAGAGCTTTAATGACTTTGCAAAGGCTCGCTGCTTCGAAAAGACTTGAGAAAGAGCAAAATATTTGCTTATTTTCATTTGTACGCCGTGTCAACAGCATTTTATCTATGGCCAAAAAATTCGTGTGCGCCGCTTGTTTATTTGCCGTTTTTTTCAACCGGCCCGTACCGGCGCCATCACAATATTTGAGTGCAACGGTGCGCAAAGCGTTGGCGCACATTTCTGCCGGCTCGCTTTATCAGCATCTAGCTTTTTTGGGAAGTGATTCGCTGGAAGGCCGTGGCACCGGCACGCGCGGCGGCGAAATCGCCGCGGCTTACCTCGCCAGCGAATTGCGGAAATGCGGCATAAAACCGGCAGGCGACGGCGATTCGTATTTTCAACAAATTCCCCTGCACGGCAGCAAACCTTTGGCAAGCTCCAGCTTTCAGTTCTTCACTCCCAGCGGGCAATTTCAGCTCGTGCTCACGAGGGATTATTTGCTCTACAGCACCGGCGCGCAAACTTTCATCCCCAATCCGGCGCCGCTGATGTTTGTGGGATACGGCATCACCGCGCCGGAGTTCGCTTATAACGATTACCAGGCTTTGAATGTCGAAGGCAAGATCGTGGTTTTTCTTTCCGGCGAACCCGCTTCCGCTGATCCTTCCTATTTTGACGGCGCGCAGCCGACCTTGCACTCCTTGCCGGAAATCAAACAGAAGATCGCGCTCGCGCGCGGGGCCGCCGGCAGCATCATGATTCCGGCACCGCAATCGGGACCGGACGGCGATTGGCGATATTGGCAGCAGGAGTTTGCTTTTGAGGACGTCGGCTTGCTCTATTTCGTCGCCGGAAATTTGAGCGTGGTGATGAACCCGCAAGCCGCGCAACGGCTTTTCAAAGATGCGCCTTATTCCTTGCAACAAATCTTCGCCATGGCGGCGACGAACAGCCTGCGCAGTTTTCAGCTTCCCATCTTGGCGACTTTTCGCGGCAGCTTTCAGCAGCGGGATTTTTTAGCCGCCAATGTGATCGGCAGGCTGGAGGGCAGCGATCCGGAATTGAAAAATTCTTGCGTCGTCATTTCCGCCCACTACGATCACCTCGGCATCGGGCCGCCAATAAAAGCCGATTCCATTTACAACGGCGTTTTTGACAACGCCGCCGGTGTTGCCGCGGTTTTGGAAATGGCCAAAGCCTTTGCGGCCATGCCGGAGAAGCCCAAGAGGTCGCTGATTTTTCTTTTTACCACCGGGGAAGAGAAGGGCTTGCTCGGCTCAACTTATTACGTCGAGAACCCCGTGGTGCCGCTTTATAAAACGATGGCGAATGTGAATGTGGATGGTCTCGCGATGTTTGATACCTTCAACGATATTGTCGGCGTCGGCGCCGAGCTTTCCACGCTGGGCGGGCTGCTGCAACAGGTTGCCCGTGAGCTTGATTTGAGTGTTTCGGCGATTCCCGCGCCGTTCGCCAGCTCACCGGCGTTTGCGCGCTCGGATCAAATTTCCTTTGCGAAAGCCGGCATACCGGCGCTGTTGATTATGGAGGGATTGAATTATCGCAACACGCCGCGAGAAAAAGGCTTGCGGCGCATGATCGAATGGGGCCGGCGTATTTATCACACGCCGTTTGATGATCTGGCTCAATCGATCAACATGGCGGCGGCGCAGCAGCATGGCCAAATTCTTTTTGCCTTTTGTTGCATGCTGGCCAATGTGGATGCCGCGCCGCAATGGAAAAAAGAAACGCCTTATATCAATGCACGATTGCAATCCGTTGCTGAAAAACGCTAGGCAAAAGCCGTTTCGGCCACTGCAACGGGAATCTCGCGGAAACGGCAAAAAAATTATCCAACGGATAAAAACAGCCAACGGATGGAGAAAAATTCATTATCCGTTGGCCGCCTCGATCCATTGGGGGATTTTTTTCTTATTTAGTCTGTATGGCTGCAGCTCGACGCGCTCGGTATCAACCATCGCACCGGTGATCCGCATTAAAGGCTCGGATACGATGGTGATTTTGGCGCAACGGTGGGCGGAGGAATACATGAAGCAACACACGGGCATCGCCGTTTATGTTGAAGGTGGCGGCACGGCAACTGGCATCGAGGCGCTGATCAAAGATGAAATCGAAATCTGCACGGCTTCGCGGCCATTGCAACCGGGTGAAGTGCGGCGTTTGGCGCAACAACAGCAGAATGTCGGGATGGCTTTTCGCGTGGCCAAAGACGGTTTGAGCATTTATCTTCACCCGGAAAATCCGATTCGCGATTTGCGCCTTGAACAGGTGAAGGATATCTACACCGGCAAAATTAAAAATTGGCGGGAAGCCGGCGGCAAAGACGAACCCCTCGTCGCATTCAGTCGCGCGCCAAGCTCCGGCACGTATCTCTATTTTCAAGAGCACGTGCTCGAGGGCCAGCCTTACGGTGAAAATGTCATTGTGATGCCGACGACGGCGGCCATCGTCGCCGAAGTGGAAAAAAATCCGCGCGCCATCGGTTACGGCGGCTTGGCGTATGGAAAAAATCTCGTGCATTGCAAGATTAACGGCGCCAGCCCGACGGATGAGAGCGTGCGCGAGGACAAATATCCGATTGCGCGATATCTTTACTTCTATACGATTAAAAAACCGGATACCGTGGTCAAATCATTCATTGACTGGGTGCTCGGCAAGGAGGGGCAGCGCGTGGTCAAGGAGATCGATTATATTCCGCTCTTCGAGGTGCGGTGATCTGATTTTTGAAAGCTCTTCCAAAATTTAAAGCCCGAACTCGCCGAGCAAGTCCGGGCTTGGGTATGGAGAAACTCCCCATTTGCCTCATTCCCAAAGCAACAATATCGACCTTGTGTGGCCTCACCGTCCTGACGGTTAATTTTCAAATACAGATCAAGCTTCGCGATTTGATTTTTTACCGGCAGAAACCGTCCGGACGGTGGAATTTTCGGATAGACTACTTCAGCAGCGTAAGCTGGCGTACCTGCCGTACGATTCCATCGACATCCATCCGATAAAAATAAGTGCCGCTTGGCAAGTTGCTGGCTTGAAAAGTCACTGCATGCGTACCGGCCTCTTGCCGTCCATCCAACAACGTGATCACCTGTTGGCCGACCAGGTTGAATACTTTGATGGTGATGTGCGCCGCCTCCGGCAAGTCAAAACCGATGGTCGTGCTGGGATTGAACGGATTCGGATAGTTTTGGTGCA
>JBOHQZ010000383.1:0-6505 GCA_050732275.1 bacterium | reverse complement strand
GTTCGATGACATCGACACGTCCGGTCAATTCATAGCCGGGATAAGCAGTCGTGGAAACTTTCACTGCCGCGCCGCGCTGCAAGCTGGAATAATAGCGCTCGGGCGCGGAGAAGTTGATGCGCAGCCGTGCAACCTGTGCAAGCTCGGTAATCGGAGAGCCGGCGCGTACGAATGCGCCGGAACTCACTTGCCGCGCGCCCAAGACGCCGGCGAACGGCGCGACAATGCGCGTCTTTTGCAGCCGCGCGCGAATCCACGTGAGGTCCGCTTCAGCGACTTTTAACGCCGCGGCGGCATCATCCAAGCCTTGCGCCGTGCCGAGGCCTTCGTCGGTGATATTTTTGATGCGGTCGTAACTGACCTTGCGTTGGTTGAGAATCGCTTCGGCTCTCGTCTCTTCCGCGCGCAGTTGGGTGTCATCCAACTGCGCAATCAATCCGCCTTTGGCAATCGCCTCGCCTTCACGAAACGGCAGGCTGATCACGGTCGCGTCGATTTCTGAGACGACGGTGATCGCGTCCTCCGCTTCGATCGTGCCGACGGCCTCGAAGGGATCAGTCACCGTGCTTTGAGTCACCGTTGCCGTTTCCACCGGCATCGGCGGCATTTGAAAACCGCCTTGAGCTTGCTGCTGGGAGCAGCTTGTGGTGATGAGAAGAATAAAAATGAACGCTGCGGCTAAAAGAAAGCTGCCTGTTGCTTTCCATCTTGCATAATGCGTCATGCTATGCCTGTCCTTTCCTTGAATGAAATCAAAGTTAAATTACTCTTCAATATATGATAAACAATTCAATAATGAATTACAACGGCGCCATTCTGTCCCTCCCTGCGATACGTGCCAGGCGCCACGCCCATCTCGCGTTTGAATGCTTTGCTGAACGAGGCTTCGGATTCGTAACCCACATACGTGGCAATCTCGGTAATGGTTGCTTGGCCTTGGCGCAAGATGTCGCTGGCCTTGAGCATTCGCCACTTCGTGACATAAGCTAACGGCGGCATGCCGGCTAATTGGGTGAAGCGCATTGAAAAGGCAGTGCGTGACATATTCACTTGCGATGCCAGCTCAGCAACCGTCCACGGGTGGTTTGGCTGTTCGTGAACCACTTCAAACGCCTTGCCAATCTGTGGATCAGCCATCGCGCGCAGCCAGCCGGCCTTGCCATCGCATTCTCCGGCATGCTCGGCAATGTGGGCGCGCAAAATTTGGATGAAGAGCATGTCGGTGAGGCACGACGCCATGATTTGAGCACCGGGATTTTTCGAGTTCGTCTCTGCAGCCATCCACTTCAACGTCGTGTCCAGCCACGGCACCACCTGTTCATGTTCGCCATGAATATGAATGAGCGGCGGCAACGTCGAAAGAAATGGCTTCGACATCTGATTCTCGAATATGAAATGGCCCGCCACCATTGCCGTCAGCGAGCCGCCACCGCCATGCTGGAAGGATCGATGGGCGTCAAACTTGTGACAAGCTTTGACAAGCTCCTCAAGCGGCACAATCGGGCTGTCGAGACGGTCGCGCAAGATATGGGCATCGCCGTGCGACAGCATCACCAAATCACCGCCTGCCAGCGAGACCGCCGGTTTAAGCCCCTCGACTTCAAGATAGCAACTCCCTCTCGTCATCACATAAAAGATAGCACGATCATTTTGAGCCGGCACGCGAATGCCCCATGGCGTCGTCAGCGCCGTGCAAAAGTGGACGGCACTCTGCAGGTGTACCATGTTGAGCACATCCGTGAGGACATCCATTTCTATTCTTCTTTTGGTTTTGAACGATAAGACATAAAATACGAGTTTTTTACCATTGAAAATTCAAAATAAATGTTTTATAATATACAGTGGAAACTTTGAGAAAGCAAGGAAATTTCAAACAACAAAAGCTTACGCCTCACGTTTTACGCCTTACATCACGTGGCTCGTAAAAAGCGAACAATCCATACTAATATTATGCAAATCGGCATCTACACGTTCGCTGAAACGACTCCGGACCCGAAGAGTGGCCACACGATTAGCGCCGCACAGCGGCTGCGCGACCTTCTTGAAGAAATGGAACTCGCCGATCAGGTCGGCTTGGATGTTTTTGGTGTTGGGGAGCATCATCGCCCCGACTTCGCCGTTTCAGCACCGGCTGTCGTGCTGGCCGCTGGTGCCGAGCGCACCAAGCGTATTCGACTGACCAGCGCGGTCACTGTGCTAAGCTCCGACGATCCCGTCCGAGTTTTTCAGGAATTTGCCACATTGGATTTGTTGTCTGGCGGGCGCGCTGAGATCATGGCCGGCCGCGGGTCGTTCATCGAGTCTTTTCCGTTGTTCGGTTATCATCTCGACGATTATGACGACCTGTTCGCTGAAAAGCTCGGCTTGCTACTGAAGCTCCGCGACAGCGAACGCGTAACATGGTCGGGCAAACATCGAGCACCGCTGAAAGATCTTGCAGTCTATCCTCGCCCATTGCAGAACCCGTTGCCGATCTGGATTGCCGTTGGCGGCACGCCGCAGTCGGTCGTACGCGCCGCGACACTTGGCTTGCCGATGGCCTTGGCCATTATCGGCGGCGCACCGGCACGCTTCGCACCCTTTGTTGAACTCTATCGCGACACGGCGCGCCAGTCCGGGCACGACCCGACGAGGCTTCCTGTAAGCATTAATTCCCACGCCTACCTCGCGGACACTTCGCAGCAGGCGGCCGAAGAGTTTTTTCCATCTTATGCCGAGGTGATGACGAGAATTGGACGAGAGCGCGGTTGGGCGGGAATGACTCGACAGCAGTTTGACGCTCTGCGCTCACCGGATGGGGCGTTGCTCGTCGGCAGCCCGCAGGAGGTTATCGAGAAAATTCTTTTCCAGCACGAAATCTTCGGCCACCAGCGCTTCCTGGCCCAACTTACCGTTGGCTCGATGCCGCACGATAAAACGATGCATGCCATCGAACTTTTGGGAACCAAGGTGGCGCCAGTGGTGCGCAAAGAACTCGGATGAAAAAAAACGCTTGCCACGCAAGCCTATTTTGCTTATATTGGAAAATGCTTATGCGCATAAACAATGCGCATTATCAAAAGGCCAAGATAAAATGATTCAATTATTCGACACGCAAGCTCCCAAGAAACCTGCCAATCTTAGTATCAACAGTGATTTGCTGGTTAAAGCGCGCGAATTTAACATCAATCTGTCGGCGACTTTGGAGGAGGCGCTTGCCGAGCAGCTCAAACAAAAGCAACGCGAGCTTTGGCGCAAACAGAACGCAAAAGCGATACAAGCTTATAACCGGTTCGTCGAAGAGCAAGGCATATTCAGCGATGAGTTGAGGAGCTTTTGATGAGCCAGTTTACTGTTCACGCAAACAAGAACGCCAGAACCAAAAAAACATTTCCTTATTTGATCGATATTCAATCAGATCTTTTGGAAGGGCTGCAAACGACCGTCGTCATTCCCCTTTGCAGAGCCTCACAATTGAAAGATCAGATTATTGCAAAGCTTTGTCCCATGGTTGAAATCAGCGGCGAGAAATTTGTCGCTCTTAGCCAACAGTTGGCCGGCATCGATCGAAGCCAATTGGGCAAAGCCATAATCAACCTTTCGGCAAACCGCGCTCAATTTATTGCTGCCATCGATTTCATGATCACGGGCATCTGATTTCTAATCTTACAAATACACGCGATCGACATAGCACCAGCGCCAATCTTCGCCTGGCTCGAAGGATTGCATGAGAGCATGGTTGGTGGCGTGGAAATGTTTGGTCGCGTGCTTGCCGGGAGATGAATCGCAGCAGCCGACATGACCGCAACTCAAGCACATTCGCAGATGTACCCACCTGTCGTCGGTTTTTAAACACTCCTCACAACCTTGCGCACTTGGTGCCACTTCGCGGACTTGATCGAGATGAGAACATTTTGTTGCCATGTTTTGCTCCTGAGCTGAAATCGAAGTCGGACTTGGTCACGACGAGTTTTCAAACTTCGGAAACTTTTGTGACCAAGTCCGACTTCACCAGAATGTTAGTTTGAATCACTAAACCCAACCCGCGTGTGGCTGCCGTCGCAAAACGGTTTATTCTTCGAAGCACCGCAGCGGCAAAGCGCAACGCGGGTATCTTCGAGCATGATGCTACCATCCGGCGAAGTGAGCAGAATGTCGCCGCGAAGATACAGCGGGCCGTTCGGCGATACACGAATCACATTTTCGTCCGGAATTGTTTCGGGTTTTCCTTCATCCTTGCGTTCGAAGTGCAACGCACCGGTTGGACAGCACATCACGACGGTCGCTACTTCATCTGCCGTCGCGCCCTCCGGCTGAATCCAGCGCCGCTCGTTGCGCTTGAAAACCACCGGCAGGCCATGTACGCATTCCTCGGCATGAATGCAGCGCTTCACGTCGTAGCGGACGACGATTGTATCGCCGACGTATTCGTGAATTCTTGCGGCCATAAATGTAATTCGTAAAACGTAATGCGTAAGATTTACGTGCTCTATACCCTCCGCTCTCCACTAAAACACGCGCACACCGAGCGGCACTTCATGATCCGGACTAAGAAGAGTAACTCGGCCTTGTTGATCCGGAACGCCCAACACCAAAACTTCCGACATGAAGTCAGCGATTTGTTTCGGCGGGAAGTTAGTGACGGCAATCACTTGTTTGCCGATCAACGCTTCCGGTTGATAAAGAGTAGTGAGCTGCGCGCTCGACTGCTTGATACCCAACTCTCCAAAGTCGATCCAAAGCTTGTAAGCAGGCTTGCGAGCCTTGGAAAAAACTTCGACTCGCTCAACTCTGCCCACCCGCATTTCGACTTTGTCGAAATCAGCGTACATAATGGCCATCGAACCTTTACTCTCAGTCAATAAACATGTTCCCCAAAAGGCAAAACGATAAGGCAGAATGATTATTTGGCAAAATAATTTTTTAATCATTCTGCCGAATCATTATTCTGCCTTTCAAAATCTTCGCGGTCTTATAGTTTTTCTGGATATTACTACTCGAGCTTGGCATCAAGCGTAATGTTGGCATTCAAAAGCCGCGAGACCGGACATGTCGCTTTGGCATCGGCAGCCAGGGCCTCAAACTTTGCACGATCTATCCCCGGAACTTTCGCCGACAACACGAGTTGTATGGTCGTAATCGTCCAGCTTCCCTGCACTTGCTCCAGCGTCAGATTCGCCCGCGCGCTCAACTTCTCCGGTGTGAAACCGGCGCCACCGAGCTTTCCGGAGAGCGCCATCGCAAAACAGCCGGCGTGCGCTGCGGCGATCAATTCTTCCGGATTCGTTCCGGCGGCATTCTCAAAACGCTGGGCGAATGAATAAGGCGTTTCTTTGAGCACGCCGCTGGTTGTGGTGAGCGTGCCTTTGCCTTCTTTCAAAGATCCTTGCCAAACGGCGGAAGCATGTCGTTGCATGAGATGTTCTCCTTATCTGGTTTATAATGAAACTAACGTTTGTAGTTGCGCCTTTAGGCGCCGGAAGTGCCGCCAACCAAAACGCCTGAAGGCGTCACTACGAACCTAATTTTGCTCACCACGCGATGACCTTCCGATCGCGCAGAAATTTTCCCGTCAAACTTTTCGGCGCTTCGGTGGCGAGCCAAACAATCGTATCCGCGCCTTGCGCGACGGAACGCGGCGCGTGGCGTCCGCCCATATCCGTTCTCACCCACCCGGGGCACACCGAATTTACGGCAATGCCTTGGTGTTTGAAAGCATTCGCGAGCTGCACCGTGACCGCATTCAGCGCGGCTTTGGAGATGCTGTAAGCCGGCGAGTATGTTCCCATCTCGCTCAACGCGCCGGCGCCGCTGGAAACGTTGATGATGCGGCCGAAATCGCTTTTAGTTAATAACGGAAAAAATGCTTGCGCTACCAACATTGGCCCAATCGTATTTACCGTGAGCGTTCTCTGCATCAACCCCGCATCGATTTCCAGCGCCGAGAAGTGTTCGTCTTCCAAAATCGCCGCGTTGTTCACGAGTACATCGAGGTGATCGATTGTTGCCGCAACTTCCTGTGCAGCGCCCTTGATGCTCTCCGGATCGCCCGCGTCGAGTGCGACGAAACTGACTTTGGTGCCATCTTTCTGCAACGCCGCCGCCGCTTTCTCCCCCGCTTCGCGATGGCGCGCGGTGAGAAAGACGTGAAATGATTTTTCAGCCAATTGCCGCGCCACTTCAAAACCGATGCCGCGATTGGCGCCGGTAATCAAGGCTATTTTTGACGTTTTCATCCTCGTTTATTATAATGCCGAATTTTGAGAATGTCAAGCGCGCTCGCCGACAATAACGCTTAATTCTTGCAATTGGCCGCCGCGCACAATGCGAATGATGAGTTGCTCGCCGATGCGGTCGCCGCCTAAAAACATCGCCAGCTCGTTGAATCGGCGAATCGGTTGGCCGGCAATGGAAACGATGGCATCGCCCAAAAGCAAACCCGCTTTTTCCGCCGGACTATCCGGCTCAACGGAGACGAGCAGCATGCCGGTTTCCTGACTGAGTTGTTGCTGCAGAGCTTTGGGCA
>JBOHQZ010000382.1:0-6521 GCA_050732275.1 bacterium | reverse complement strand
GGTGGATGAGCGCCTTCTTTCGAGCTATACAAAACGGCGTTCGGAGAATTATTTTTTATGGCAAAGCTATAAACACCATTTCCAATTATCGCGGGAGTGACGTCAAGCTCCACCGTCTGCCCGGCGCTTACGGATGCGAGTGAGCTTAACGCGCTGCCGGCGATCACCGGGGCGTTGTTCCAATTCAGGCCGCTTTCAACCCAGAGGGAACTGTTGCCCTGATAATTATTTGACACTGAGAAAATCGAGCCACCTTGCGTGCTGGGATCGGTACATCTAAGGCGGAGCTTGGCGCTTTCCACTGGCCCGCCCATTCCGGCGACATTAAACTTCAGGTAGCTGATTGACAAATCAGAGGCGTTGTTCATTTCCACGCGAAGCTCGGTGGCGGCGCCGAAGTTGCCCGTGGCGTTCAAGGATTTAACGTACGCGTCGTTTGTAGGATGAAAAGTCAACGAGTTGGAACTTCCGCCCGTGATGACAAAATCATCCACACTGATGCCGGTGCCACTGGAATTGGTGACACTGATTTTTCCTGTCGTCGTCCCGCCTGGCGGGACCGGAACCGTCGCCGTAATTTGCATGCTCGAATTGATCAAAAAATTCGCCGCCGTCCCATTGAACTTCACACTTGTAACGCCGTTGAAATTGTCCCCTATAATGGTGACGGGTGTGTCTGTCGACCCACTTTCCGGCGTGAATGAAGTGATGGTGGGCGACCCACTGGCTGGCAAAGCAATGTAGTTGTGAAAATAATAATGGCTGTTCATCGTGCAGGCGATCACCAGCAGGCCGGTCGTGCTGTTGACGTTATGTTTTGCGGAGGCCGGGTTGTCGATATTTTTATTGACCGAGCTTCGAATGAAAGCTTCGCCATCGCCAGCCGGAAAGTTGATGTTGCTCAAGCTGACTTTTTTCATGCGGATAATGCCGTCACCGCTCGCGAAAATATACAGGTCGTTGTTTTCGTCATCAAGAACCACGATTGGGCGCGTGTGGCTTGCCGATCCATTGGAGAAGACGTATTTCGTCCACACGCCGCTCGGCGTTCTTTTCAAGGCATAAATTCGCGGGGCGCTCGAGCTGTTCAAACTCGTTTTGGTCACTGCATATAAATTGCCATCAGCCGACATCATCTTGACGTTCAGATGGTCATCGGCGACCGCCCCCAAATTCGCATCGGCCAACGCCACTTCGCGCGGCTCCCAATCCGTATCCGCCTGGCTGTCGAGATGAACGGCAAAATAAACTTTTAACTCGGCCTGATTGCTCCACATCACGCCGATCTTGTTGCCGCCAAAAGCAATGATGGTGGAAATGTCATCTTCATCCAAATCCGGGCCTTGCACGGGCAGGACAAAAGGCGTGCCCCACGTCAAGTCGTTGCCGAGACTCCGGTTCACATACACTTTGTTGGCTTGTGTCCAGGTGACCCACAACTGGCCGGTCGAATCTTTGTCCAACACCAACGTTTCGGATTCGGCGCTGTTCACCAGCACCGGGAATCCGGCATCGAGGCTGTAAGTATCCGAGGCCGGATTGTAGCTGTAACGATAGAGCCGCGCGGATTTAGCCGGCGTCGTGTTGCCGTTTTGTTGTGATCCGCCGGCATAAATGTGTGAAGCCACGTACAATTTCTGCCCATCCCAAAGCGCATCGCCAAGAGAATCCTTGCGGTCATCGATATCCGGCCCGACGTTGATCCAGCTTTGCGTGGCCACTTCGAAACGGTGGATGCGGTATTTGTTCGTGACCGGATCCCACAGGCTTCCCCACCAATAACCGTCATTCCACCACAATTTGCTCTCCGGCTTTTCCGCAGTCGGCGTGCTAATGACCGTCGGGCCGTAGTTGAAATCACGATAGCCTGCCAGGATTGGCTCCTGCGCCATCGCCGGCCGTGAAAAAAAACCGGCGGCAATTCCCAGCGCCATACCCGCAATTCGCGCGAGCGCCGTCATCCTGATAAATTTTTCGAGGCCACCTCTCCTTCTCGTCAAAAATTTGGGGATGAAGTGCATATCAACTTCCTATCATATAGTTTGTCATCGTCCGCGGCTGTCCAGATCCTCCGCGTTTTATCGCAGCAGCGTCATCCTCCTCGTCACACTATACGAACCCGCCTCGAGCCGGTAAAAATAAACGCCGCTGGGAAGCGGATGGCCTTGCACATCCACCGCTTGCCAGTCGAAGATGTAGGTTCCGGCGTTCTGAAAGCCATTCATCGGAATGGACACGGTTTGTCCATAAATATTGTAAATCGTCATTCTCACCTCGCCGGCCTGCGGCAAACTGTACCGAATGCTCGTACCGGGGTTTCCCGCGAAGCGCGGGATCTGCGAAAATGGGTTGGGATAATTTTGCTCGAGCTGAAAATTCGCGGGTTGCGGAGAATTTGCCATTACGTCGACTGCAGTTTGGGAAACGTGAAGCTGCGGCTTGATTTCAAGTCCAACCACGGCCCAGTCCGCATTGCCGTTGAACATGCCGTTGAGAATGGCCGTTCCCGCTTCGGTAAAACTTTTATCTTGCACGGCAACCGAAGCGCTGCCCCTTTTGATTTCCGCGCGTTCGATATAGCCGGTGCCCGGGGTGTGGCTCCGATCACGCATCGCCGCCGCGCCATAAACCATCGCGCCGTTCGCCATTGTGGCTAAATTGAATGAATAAGCTCTATTGTCCTTGCCGCCGGAACAGGCGCCATTCACGCCGTTCGTGTTGCCCGAAAAAATGTTACCAAGCGGATTCACTGCGTCGACGCCTGAATATCTCGACACCACGATCACGGCATTGCTCGGCCTGGCAGCCAACGTCGCGGTTACCGCGCCATTGCTCCCGCCTTGCGGGATTCCCTGCGCCATCCACACTTCGACACCGATGTTGTCGCGACCGGTACATTGGGCTTTCACCAACGTCCAGCTCAGGCCCAATCCTGAAACGCCGGTCACTGCAACTTTGTCTTTTGTGGAAATTGCCGCCAAATAAAGATGCCCACTGACGCCAGTGAGATTGGCCCAGGTTTTTACTATGGTGGATCTGTTCGAGCCGCCGGTTTTGGATTCCTCAAAAGCAACTCGCCTGCCGCCACCGACATGGCTCGGTGCAAACGTTGCCGTAATATTTTTGTCGGCGTTCATGGCGATCGTCGCCGGATTCGTCGAGCCGGCCAAATCACCGCTCCAGCCGCTGAATTGATAGCCCGCATCCGGCGTTGCCGTCAACGTGACCATCGTGCCGGTATTATAAAGACCCCCGGTTGGATTGAGCGTCACATTACCCTCACCGGCCGCATTTACAGTTAAAGTGTATTGCGTGGGAGCTGTCACGATAAAATCGTTGTCGCTCAATGCCGTGCCGGTAGTTTTGGTAATGCTGATTTTTCCCGTCGTCGCGCCGACCGGAACCGTCGCTGTGATTCGTGTGCTCGAGCTGATTGTGAAGCTCGTCGCTACGGTACCATTAAACTCCACACTCGAAACGCCGTTGAAATTGGCGCCGGTAATCGTCACGAGCGTGCCGGCTGGCCCCTGCGCCGGCGAAAACGATGAAATCGTTGCCAGCCCGTTGCTCGGCAGCGCGATGTAATTGTGATAGTAATAGCGGTTGATTTCATCGCTCGCGAGCACCAGCAGGCCGGTTGTGCCGTTGACGTTGTGTTTGGAAACCGTCGCGTCATTAATATCTGCGTCCGAGCTTCTAATGAAAGGGTCGCCCGCGCCTGAGGGAAAATTGATGTTGTCCAAGCTGGTTTTTTTCGTGTAAACGTTGCTGCCGCTCTTGCCAAAAACATACAGCTCGCGATTTTCGTCATCGATCACCACGATCGGGCGGGTGTAGTTATCAGCCTTGGTCGCCACCACGTACTTCGCCCACCCGCCGCCAAAGCTGCGTTTGAGTAAATAAATGCTCGGGTCGCTGGAACCGATCAAGCTCGTTTTGGTCGTCACATACAAGTTGCCGCCGCCGTCATTCATTATCTTCATGTTCACATGATCATCGGCCACGGCCCCCAGGGAAGGATCAGCTAACGCGCTCTCCTGTGGTTCCCAATCCGTATCGGCTTTATTGTCATTATGAAAAGAAAAATAGATTCTATTGTCATTTTGATTGCTCCAGACCACGCCAATTTTACCGTCGTAAGCCATTAGTGTTGAAATGTCATCGGAGTCCAATTCCGATCCTTGGGTCGGCAGGGCGAATGGTGTGCGCCAAGTCAAATCATCGTTGAGAGAATGATTCAAATAGACCTTGCTCGATTGCGTCCACGTCACCCAAAGCCGTCCGAGCGAATCTTTATCGATCACCAACGCTTCACAAATGGCGCTGTTGATGAGCACCGGAAAACCGGTGTCGAGGCTGTACGTGGCCATCACCGCATTATAGCTGTAACGATAAAGCCGCGCCGAATTTGCCGCCGATGCGTTGCCACTGGTTTGGGAGCCGCCGCTGTAAACGTGCGAGGCAATATATAGTTTTTGCCCGTCCCACAGCACATCCGCCAAAGATTGTGGGCGGTCGTCGACATTCGGTCCAGCGTCGACCCAGCTCTGCGCCGTCAAATTGAAACGATGAATCCGGTATTTTCTCGCAGAGAGATTCCACAGAACGCCCCACCAGTTGCCGTCGTTCCACCATAATTTGCTCTGCGGCTTGTCCGCGGTGGGTATAGCGATGACCGATGAGCCGTAATTGAAATCACGATAGCCTGCCGGGATTGGCTCCTGGGCCATTGTCGGCGGTGACAAAGAATCGGCGACAATTCCCAGCGCCATACCCGCAATTCGCGCGAGTGTCGTCATCCTGATAGAATTTTCGAGGCCACCTCTCCTTTTCGTCAAAAATTTTGGGATGAAATGCATATCAACCTCCTGTCGTATAGTTTGTCGTCGTCCGCGGCTGTCCAGATCCTCCGCGTTTTATCGTAGCAGCGTCATCCTCCTCGTCACACTATACGAACCCGCCTCAAGCCGGTAAAAATAAACGCCGCTGGGAAGCGGATGACCTTGCACATCCACCGCTTGCCAGTCGAAGATGTAGGTTCCGGCGTTCTGAAAGCCATTCATCGGAATGGACACCGTTTGTCCATAAATATTATAAATCGTCAATCGCGTCGCACCGGCCTGCGGTAAACTGTATCGAATGCTGGTGCTGGGGTTAAACGGATTAGGATAATTTTGCTCGAGCAGAAAACTCGTGGGTTGCGGGGAATCCGCTATCACCGGCTCGCTGGCAGATTTGGAAAAGCCAAGCTTCGGTCTGATCACTAATGCCACTTCGGCCCAGTCCGCCGTGCCGCTGAATGAACCGTTGATTGTCACGGTGCCGGCGGCCGCGATCGCCATATCTTGCACCGCCACCGAGCTGGTGAGGCCATCGCCCACATGTTTGACTTCAACCCGCTCCGTATATCCTGCTCCCGGCGTGTGCGTTCTGCCCTTCATCGCCGTAGCGCTATAAACGACAATGTTATTCGTCGTCATGGTCAGGTTGAACGAATACGAATCACTTGGTACGCCGCCGGCACAAATCGCGCTTGCATTCATCCCATTCGTGTTGCCGGAAATCATGTTGCCAATCGGACTCATCCCGCCACCTGGCGGGACAACGCCGGAGTACCGTGACACCGTGATAACCGCCGCACTCGGAGCACTTGCCAAGGTGGCCGTGACCGCGCCATTGCCGTTCGGCGTACCTTGCGCTTTCCACACCTCGATACCGGTGCTGTTCAGTCCGGCGCATTGTTTCCTCACCAAAGTCCAATTCAACCCAAGACCGGATACGGCGACCACACCGACGCGCGGCTGCGTTGAAATCGCCGCCAAATAAAGATCGCCGCTCACGCCGGTGAGATTTGCCGAAGTCGTCATCGTCGCCGAACTGGATGAGCCGCCAGTCTTGCTCTCTTCATAGACAATTGGACTCGCTGCCGATTTGATCTCCACGGCCACTTCCGCCCAGTCCGCCGTGCCGCTGAATGAACCGTTGACTGTCACATTTCCCGCGGTCGCTGCCGTCATGTCTTCCACCGCGACTGAGCTGGTGAGGCTACCACCTATTTGTTTGATTTCAGTCCGCTCCGTATAACCCGCGCCCGGCGTATGAGTTCTCCCTTTCATCGCTGCCGCGCTATAAACTACCGCATCATTCACTGTCGTGGTGAGATTGAATGAATAAGAGTCGCTGGGAACGCCGTCGCCACAAGTCGCGCTCGCATTCATCCCATTCGTGTTGCCGGAAATCACGCTGCCAATCGGAGCTGCTGTTTCGGCGCCGGCGTAGCGCGACACCGCGATGACTGCCGCGCTCGGAGCGCTGGCCAACGTTGCAGTGACTGCACCGCTGCTCCCGCCTTGCGGGATGCCTTTCGCCATCCACACCTCGATACCGGTGCTGTTCATGCCGGCGCATTGTTTCTTCACCAAAGTCCAATTCAGCCCAAGACCGGATACGGTGACCACACCGACTCGCGGTTGCGTTGAAATCGCCGCCAAATAAAGATGGCCGTTCACACCGGTGAGGCT
>JBOHQZ010000381.1:0-6543 GCA_050732275.1 bacterium | reverse complement strand
AACAAAAAATTTATCCGCTTAATCAGCTCAATCCGCTTACTATTTTTTGTATGCGGATAAAGCGGATTGAGCTGATTAAACCTGTTTGGTTGCGGCTCGTCCGCGTTGTGTTAATACAAAAATCCAAAAAGCCAATCTAATATTTTGACCTAGTTGTGCAGCCGATTTATCTATGTCAAAGCTTCCTCGCGCCATGACCATCACCAAAATCGACATTCACCCCATCACCTGCAAGCTCAAAACCCCCTACGCTATCGCCTACGATTCCTACGACACGACCGCGAATGTTCTCGTTCGGATCGAGACGGCGTCCGGCTTGGTGGGCTGGGGGAATGCGGCGCCGGATGCGCATGTGACCGGTGAAAACATCGAACAGACAAAGGAATTTCTGGCGACGGCAATCGTGCCGGCTCTCATCGGTCGCGATGCGCGCAAAATTGTCGAGATCGAGGCTCTTTTACAAACGCCAGGGCCAAATACTCCAGCCGCTCGTGCAGCCATCGACATCGCGCTGTACGATCTGCTCGGGCAACGCGCGCGGCTGCCGCTTTATCAACTGCTCGGCGGCGCGCGCCAACGCATTTTGACTTCCGTTACGCTCGGCATCACTTCAATCGAAGATGGCGTACGACGAGCACGAGAGTTGGTGCAAGCCGGATTTCGCGCGTTGAAGATCAAAACCGGCAAGAATTGGAAAGAAGATGTGGAGCGCGTGAAAGCAATCCGCGATGCGATTGGCGAGACGATTGCGCTGCGCGTCGATGCCAATCAAGGCTACAGCGTGCAAGAGGCTTTAAAATTTATTCGCGGAGTTAAAGATTGTCGAATTGAATTTATCGAACAACCGACGCCGGCAAAGGCGTTGGGAGATTTGAAGATCGTGCGTGACGAATCCACGATACCGGTTATGGCCGATGAATCGGCGCGTTCGGCGAGTGACGTGTTGAATCTCGGCTTCAATAAAATCGTGGATATGATCAACGTGAAGCTGATGAAAAGCGGCGGGATTAGCAGCGCCGGGCAAGCGGTCGCTGTAGCAGCAGCCGGCGGGCTGCCGGTCATGGTCGGGTGCATGGATGAATCAAGCGTATCGATCGCTGCCGCGCTTCACCTCGCGTGCGCCTTGCCGGGTGTGCACTATGCCGATCTCGACGGCGCTTTTGATCTAGTGGACGACGTCGCTACTGGCGGCTTCGCTCTGCGAGACGGCTTTCTCATTCCCAGCGACAAACCGGGGCTTGGCGTGGAAGTAAAAATTTAAAACGTAAAAAATAAAACGTAATGCGTAAAACGTATTTTTTCGTTTCACGCATTACGCATTACTTGATTACGCATTACGCTTCACTATGATCTCCGTCCGCAATCTCACTCTTGATCTGCAAACGCACGATGGTCCTCGCCGTGTTCTTGATGACATCTCATTTGAAATGGCGGATGGCGAGTTTGTGGCATTGATGGGCGCCAACGGTTCGGGCAAAACTTCGCTCGCGCGCTGCTTGAACGGCATTTATCTGCCTACATCCGGGGAGGTGAAAGTGGATGGACTCGACACCCGTGATGCCGATGCGCTGCCGGAAATTCGCCGCCGGCTTGGCCTGGTTTTTCAAAATCCGGATAATCAAATTGTCGCGCCGACGGTGGAACGCGAGATTGCGTTTGGCCCGGAAAATCTGGGCGTGCCTCGATCCGAGATGCACCAACGTGTGGACATGTTGCTCAAATTATTCCGCCTTGAAGCTTACCGCCAGCAAGCGCCGCATTTGCTCTCCGGCGGCGAGAAACAACGGCTGGCGCTCGCCGCGGTCATGGCGATGCAACCGCGTCATCTCGTTTTCGACGAGCCGACTTCGCTGCTCGATTACGAAAGCCGCTGCCAGCTTCTCGAGCTGATGACCCAGCTCGTGACTTCCTCCAATCCCTTTTCCTTGCAGCCCCTGACACTGTTGATGATCACCCAATTTCCCGAAGAGGCTTTGTTTGCGCAGCGGCTGCTCGTTCTTGATCATGGCCAAATCGTCATGGATGATCCGCCGCCGGAAATTTTTCTGCGTGTCGATGAGTTGCGGCGAATCGGCTTGCAACCTCCGATCGAATTTCTTGCCCATCATGAATCGCCCGAACATGCGATTGAAGATTTTCTTTTAGCGCCGATTATATAATCGCTTCAAAGTAAAATCCTTACTTTTTCCACAAACAGCTTTAAACCGCACATTAACGCCAATAGACGCTAATAGTTTTCATTCGCGTAAATTTGCGCTCATTCGCGGTTAAAGCTGCGCCCGCAGGCGAATCGGCGTTGGAACGCTCCCAAAAAACAAAAGGCAACTCATGGTGAGCTGCCTTTAAAAATTTTTAAAACAAAAAACTTGAAAACAACGGGCGCCGCTTTAGCGAAACATCGCTTTGATGCTTCCCCACGTTTGGCGCGCGCTGGAAATGGTCGGCGCAATGGAGATGACTTGCGAATACGTGGTGGCTTGGCCGTCTTTATCAACAATCTTCAAGCGGTAATAATAAATCCGCCCGGTCGTTTTGAAGACCGTGTTGTCCTCATAAACGTACTCCTTCTTTTCAGCCAGACCGCCTTTTGCATCGACGCTGCCGACCTTTTCAAACTGCTGTTCCGTCAGGCCGCGTTCGATCTCGAAGCCCTTTAAGTTGTTTTCGCCTTCGGAAGACCACTTCAATGTAACCTTATTAAGCCCCGGTTCACCCTTGAAGCCGGTTATCACCGCGCCGGCAAACACCAGCGAAAGGCTGCCCATCAACCCAATCAGCGCAAAAATGCCCGCCTTCACGCTAGCCGTGTTGAGAATTTCCCTTTTCATCATGGCTGCATCTCTTCATACTTGAAAACAATATCGAGTAAATAAAATAGCTCACCCGCCCCGGCGTACATCGCGCCCAAAAGCCTGTTATATCCATTATAGCTATCCCGGGCGATAAAGCTCCAGAAATAGCCTAAAGATAAAAGTTAACGTTTTCTCGATCAATGTCAAGTTAATTTTTGGCCGCGAAGTAATGCCTCAGTCACAGGGGGAAAATCGTAGCGCAGTCTTCCAGACTGCAGACAAGATGTCTGCGCTACCCCCCTTCACTGAGGGAATACGCCGCGAACTTGGCTTTTTATAAATAATACGCCGCAGCCGGAAGGAAGGATTCAGCCCCTCATTCGAATAGTACCAAAAATTTTGAGGACAATTTCAAGTAATGCAGCCCAAGAGGCGCTAACAAAAAAATGGCATGCCACAAAACAGAGCCGGGAGAAAAGCAAAAACTTCCCTTATCAAAGCTCTGCTTCGCATTGTCAAACCAAGCAAGTCGGGCCAGCCCTGGCCCACTTCTGTCCTATAAAAACCGCTCGGATTCTGAGGCCAGTCGCTCAAAAAATATACTGCCGAATATCGAAATTCGGATCGTTCTCGATCAGCTTGCGAATGGCATCGTAAGGCCGGTCGAGAATTTTGAAGCCGTTCAGTTCATAACCGGAGAACATCAGCTCGCTCCGAATATAAAGAAAGGCTTCGTACCACGCGACCAACGCGCGCGTTGAAAGCTGGCGCAATTCTGCCGCCAACTCGTCGTGGCGGAGATCGACGAGGCCCTGCCGCCAGGCCGCCCGGTAATCGATCTGGCACAAGATATCTTTGATCACGTCGTGCTTGAAAGCGTCGTCATCATTTTTTCGCAGGCCAAGATCGCGATTGAAAGCCGGCGCCGTGCGGGCAGGTGATTGCGAGATTGCCGGCGCTTCGTGCGCCGTGTTGAAAGAAAGGTTCGACCACATACGGCCCTCCTTAGTCGAAGAAGTCGCTCCGCGAAATCATTTCATCCTTTGAAGTTGATCACGCGAAGAAGAATTTACCATACCTGGTTAATTAGACCTCCGATTACATTTGGCATCCTTGCCGAGGCCCATCGGAACGCCTCTTGGAAAGCCCACGATTCTATCTGCCAAGACTGCGAAAATCATGCCGTGCCCGGGCAAATTGAATCGTCCCTCGAAGAAATCCTACGCACAAAATCGCCTTCTTTAGCAAAAATTCTGAAGCAAAATTCAACTGATTTCAAGCCTTTAGCGCCAAAGCGCTCAAATTGTGAGACAAAAAATCGTTGCGAAGCATTCAAACTTTGGAAATCCATGCAGTAAAGTCCATGTTGCTAGACTGTTACATTTGTCACGGCTTGTCGATGGCAGTGCGCAGTGTAATTTGATATTGCTTGAGCATGCGATAAATCGTCATGCGATGAACGCCGGCTTTACGCGCCACGCGGCTGATGTTGCCGTTGTAACGGTTGAGCAGCTCGATCAAATACTTTTTCTCGAACATTTCCATCCAGCGCTGCCGCGCTTCCCGCAAGGTCAAGTCGGTAGAGAGTGAAAAGCTGTCGCTGACAACCGGCTCCTGCTCGTCATGCACATGGTCGGGCAAATCCTCCACGCCGATGAGACTGCCATTGGTGAGCGACACCATGCGCTCGATCACGTTTTGCAGCTCGCGCACATTGCCCGGCCAGTTGTACTGCAGCATACGTTTCATGGCTTCGTCGCTGAATCGCATTGCCGGCCGCTCGTTCTCGCCGCAAAATTTGTTCAGGAAATGCTGCGCCAGCAACGGAATATCGTCGCGGCGCTCGCGCAGCGGCGGCAGTTGTATCGGAATCACATTCAACCGGTAATACAAATCGTGCCGCAATTGTTTTTCCTTGACGGCCTCGAGCGGCTCGCGGTTGGTGGCGGAGATGACGCGAATGTCGACGTTGATGAGATCTTTGCCGCCGAGGTGGCGGAATTGGCGTTCCTGCAAAACGCGCAAGAGCTTGGCCTGCAAATCGAGATTGAGCTCGCAGATTTCGTCGAGAAAAAAAGTCCCCTCGTTGGCCAGCTCCAGCAAGCCGCGCTTGGCAGAAACCGCGCCGGTAAAAGCCCCCTTTTCGTAGCCAAACAGCTCGCTTTCCAAAAGGCTTCCGGGCAGGGCGACGCAATCGACCGGCACGAACGGGCCCTGGGCGCGCTGGCTGTGCGCATGAATGCTGCGGGCGATCAACTCCTTGCCGGTGCCGCTTTCGCCGTAGATCATGATATTGGCATCGGTGCGCGCCACTTTTATGACCTTTTCGAAAATCTCTTTCATCTGCCGGTTGGTGCCGACGATGTTGTCGAACGTATAAGTGTCGCGCAGCAACGAACGCAGCATTAAATTCTCTTCGTTGGCCTCGTGCAGCCGGTGCCGCTCTTGTTCTAGCCGGCGTTCCTCCGCCTCGCTGGTGACGTGAATGTTCTCGATGACTTTGATCAGCTCTTGCCCGCCAAACGGCTTGACGAGATACATCTTCAAGCCCATATTAATGAGATCGTGTTTGCGCCTTTGATCGGCGTAGGCGGTGAGCATGACGACCGGCACGTGGCGCACGTGGCGATACTCGTCGTTGGTGGCGAGCTCTTTGAAGATCGCATAACCATCTTTGTCGGGCATCATGAAATCGAGCAAAACGAGGTCAGCGGCCCCTTGCTGAATCAGCTCCAGGCCTTGTACGCCGCTGGGGGTGGCGAGAAATTCGTAGCCGGCTTTCTCGAGATAGTGCCGGCAAAACTCGTGCATGTTGAGGTCGTCGTCGATCAACAACACGCGCGGCTTCTGACGGACTGCGCCTGTCGAAGCTGCGCTCGCTGCATTGGCCTCTCCGGAAAGGCTCGCCGCAACGTTTTTCTCGTTGGGCTTCGCCAGTTTACCGTTGGGTTGGCTTTCTGTAGCGGAGCCATACAAAGCAATTTCGGAAAGACCGGGCTCACCCGTTGGGTGTTGGCTCTGTGGGAAGTCCTCGATGAGATGCGTCATTCTTTCCACCTCGGAGATGTTGAATGCGTCCGAAGACGGCGTCCACAGGATGAAAGTTCAATTACGGTGGAAACCATACAAATGTCACAAAGACAAATATAATGCCACTGCCCTGCGACAAAATGCGCGTGCGTTAAGCTTATTGGTTTCAGCGATCTAACTTAGTCCGTCACGTTTGCCGAAATCTTATTTTTCTGCAAATTTTGTTTCAACATGGAACATCTGTCCGCGTGCATGACAAAGCAAGGAACAGTTTACGAAACGCAAATTCTTATAAAATCAAAAGTTGCTGCATCGTTGTGACAGCAGTAACGGCATAGTTTCACTCTCGAATCTAAATAAAGTGTCCGAATCAAGCAGATAGCGGT
Organism: bacterium; assembly: GCA_050732275.1. Classification (GTDB taxonomy): domain Bacteria; phylum Zhuqueibacterota; class Zhuqueibacteria; order Zhuqueibacterales; family Zhuqueibacteraceae; genus Zhuqueibacter. Next base: position 335 of record JBOHQZ010000381.1, on the reverse strand, counting down.
TAAGGAAAGAGAGACCGGAGGGGTGGGAAATAAGGTGGCATCAAAAGGTAAATGAATACTCTTAAACAAATTCGCTCTTTCACGAGAAATGAATCAACCCGTGAGAGAATGAATTATTTTTATCTTCGCGATAATATATGCGACGGCGCTCAAGCCGAGAAAAAATCCCAGCGGAATTTTGCTGGTGGGCGTGAAACGGCCGGCGGATATACCGGCCATTCCATAGACGGCGCCGGCCAGGCAGGCGAGCCAAATGATCACCATCACCTGCTGCCAACCACAAAATAATCCCAACATCGCGGCTAATTTTATGTCACCGGCTCCGAGGCCCGGGC
>JBOHQZ010000380.1:0-6561 GCA_050732275.1 bacterium | reverse complement strand
ATGCTGGCCGAACGTGATCCTGGCGAGCGGCGTTTGGACGATCACCGGCTTTTCTATGGCCGATGGCAACGCGGCGAGAACGGCAAAGGCTGGCAGTTGCTCGCCGGCAATTATCAGATCGAATGGGCGCAAGGCTTGGCGTTGTGGGGGCCGTATGCCACCTCCACTTCCGCGGATGTCCACGCTGCCGGCCGCCGCGAAGGGCGGGGCCTTTTGCCATATCTTTCCGGCGATGAAAATGCTGCGTTGCGCGGCGGGGCGTTTTCCTGGCGGCAAAAGAACTTTTCTCTGCTGACTTTAATCAGCTCTCACCGATTAGATGTCACTTTGCATGGTAGCGCCAGCGCGGAGAATTTTTATGTGAGTGGCTATCATCGCACACGCACGGAACTGGCGCGGCGCAAAACGCTGCGTGAGAACTTGGCTGGCGCAGCGATAAAATTCAAGTGGCGCAATCGCTTTGAGCTTGGCCTGTTGGCTTATCGCAGCAAATATGACAAAAACTGGATTCGTCCCGATCTTACTGCCGGGCATTTCGATTTTATCGGAAAAGCCAACGACGTGCTCGATTTGTTTTTCTCATGGACGACAAACGAATTGCAAACCAATCTCGAGGTTGCCAAAAGCCGCGCCGGCGGCATGGCGGGCAGCGCCGTTATGTCCGGCGAAGCTGCTTCTTTGCGTTGGACCGCCGAGAGTCACTATTACGCGCGCGATTTTCACAGCCCACACGGCCGCGGCGCCGGTTCTTTTGGTGATCCGCCGCAAAACGAATTTGGCTACTCGCTCGGCCTCGGCATAAGATTGCGCCGGGGCTTGATGGCTGAATTTTTTGCAACGAAAAGCCAGCAATTGTGGCGAACGCAGGCCTTGCCGCTGCCCGGCTCGCGGTTGACGACCGGCGCCAGACTCGAATGGAAAATTTACCGCGACCTGACGATGCACCTCCGTTGGCAACGAACTCGCGAGGACGAGATTATAGATGCCGAACGCGCTTTTACTTCGACGACTTCGGCGCCGTCTTCTCCGATCATACCGCGTGATTGGATCGCGCCGCAATTTCGGCAAAGCGGGCGCTGGCGGCTTGACTATCGTGCTTCGTCCACGCTTCGCCTGACTTCCCGCCTCGATCTGGCTTGGCAACCATACTTCCAAGCTGAGCCGGACGCTGATCCCAAACTCGCGCTGGCATTGAGCGAGGAATTGCGATGGACTCTCAGAACCTGGCTTATCATTACCGGCCGCTATACACTTTTCGATGTGCCCGCCAGCACCGCCATCTATCAATACGAGCAAGATTTGCCGGGTGTTTTTACAAGTGTGGCTCTCCGCGAACGTGGCCGACGTGCGTACATTTATTTACGTTACTTGTCAGCTTTAGGCTTTGAGCTATCCTTGAAACTGGCTATCACGGAGCGGGAGCGCTCAATTTTCGACCAAATTAGATCCAGTTCGTGGGGAGCGCAAATAGATTGGCGACTGTCCCTTGATCAGTTCTAATGGTTGTCGCATCCCGAGCACGCCGGTTGCGGCCGGCGCGACGTCTTGATGACGAAAAAGTGTTTTAGCTTCCGGATCGAGCGCAGCATGAGCACGAGCCATCGCGTGGCATGAACATTTGTTGCAAAAATTTTATTATTGACAAGGTTGAGTAAGTGTATTATATTTTATCATTGTCAAAATGAGATGGCTCAGGCTAAATTTTCTTAAAAATATGCTCAAAGATCTGGCCAAGAGAATCACCGCTCGTGCTTATCTGGCTTTCGCGCAACGCCGCGATCGCGCCGATGTTATCGACGTCGGCGAATATTTGTCGAAGATCGTCACGGCGCTGATTTTGCCGCCGGAACAGCCTGAGCATTTCCAGACTGCCACCCGGATCTTGGACGGCTTACGGCAACACTTTGCGCAAACCCAGTTTTATCTATTAACGCCGAAAGCGCTTACCGAGACGGTATCGTTGGACGAAAAAATGCGCATCATCTCCTATGATGTCGATGAAATCGGCTTTCACGGCTTGCCCAAAGACAGATTGCAGGAGGCCATCCGCTCCCGCCATTTCGACATGGTCATCGATTTGAACGTCGAGTTCAACCTGATTGCGACGTTTCTATGCCGGGCCAGCGAGGCGAAATTGCGTATCTGTTTCGTGCATCCGTCGCGCGATCCGTTCTACAATTTTCAGATGCGCGCCATCGACAGCAACACGATCGAACAAAAATATCATAGTCTCGTCAATTACATCTCGGTGTTTACGAACGGTCTCGGCCAACGCGAGCCGCTCGCTGCGGAAATGACCATGCTCTGAGCTGCCGCAATCATCCGCCAGCCATAAAAATCCGGCGCGGCGAGGGTGCGGCACGGCTCAAAACCCTGCGGGCGTAGCCTGCGGACAGCCCCGCCCTGGTTTTCTTTACGCTTGTACAGAGAAATCGCTTCATGGGTCACTCGATCAGCACAGGCAACGGCAATATGCTCGGCGCCGGCAGAAAACGCAAAAGCAATGGCGGCGTCCCGGCGATAACTTTGGGAGGCAGGCGCTTGCAGCCGCAAGTGGCGCTCGCGCACGAAATGGCGAAGCGGAGCAACAACACCCACGATTTGTTTCTTGAATATTATTGCCGTTTCAAAATTCTTTCCACCTTGAGCGAGCAAATGGACGTGGAGCGCACACTCAAGGTCATCAAAAAAGTGATCCGCAAAAATTTCCCGGCACAACAATTTTTCCTGATGCTGATCGACGAAAGCGGCAGCGAGCTTTTGCTGCGCAGTCATTTTGGCCTCTCGCGACGGAGCGCCAATCAAACACGCTACCCGCTGAATGGAAATATCTTTGGCGAGGCGTTAAAACGCCGCCGCCATATTTATCTGCCTCGAGTCCAGGATGCCGCGGCGCGCCATCAGCTTCCGGCGGGCATGCCGTCAAATGGCGGCGCCTTTTTGGCCTTGCCGTTGATCGCCGAGAATGGCCGCGGCGTCGGCCTGTTGAGCTTGTTTCGGCGCCGGCCCGGCAGCTTTGCCGCCAGGGAAATCGAATTATTGCGCAAAATTGCCGGGCAGATCGGGCAGGTCATCGATACCATTCTCGCTTATCAACACACGCGCGAGCTTTCATACACCGACGAGCTGACGCGGGTTTTCAATCGCCGTTATTTCAACCAAAGGTTCGAGCGCGAGATGCAGCGCGCCCAGCGCTATGGCCGGGCCCTCTCGCTGATCATGCTGGACATCGATCATTTCAAAACCTTCAACGACACGCACGGCCATCTTTGGGGCGATAAAACCTTGAAACAGGTGGCACAAATTCTCGAGAAGAGCTTGCGCAAAGCGGATATTCTGGCGCGTTTCGGCGGCGAAGAGTTCGTTATCTTGCTGCCGGAAATCGACAAAGAACAAGGGCGCAAAGTGGCGGAAAAGGTCCGGCGCGCCATCGAGCGCACGGATTTTCCCAAGGCCGCAACCCAACCGCTCGGCCGTCTCACCATCTCACTGGGGTTCGCAGCATTTCCCGAAGATGCCCAGAAGGCCGAGGCCTTGATCCATCACGCCGATCAGGGGCTTTATCTTGCCAAATCGCGTGGACGCAATCAAGTCGGGGTTATCACCTAACAGTCATAAATAGTTTTCCCGCATATTTTAAAGCCTTCACCCCTCCAGAAATCTCCGGTTTGTGACACAGATTATATTGGCGCTCGGTTTCACTAAAGTTTTAAAAATGGTCGTTGCACCATCGGTAATGACACAGTCTTTGCTGGAGAAACGTAGCGCAGCCATCCTGGCTGCAAGCAAGATGCTTGCGTTACCCACCTGTAACTGACCCATTACCACCACCGCCGGTGAAATCTTCTTGCGCATTCGTGACTTTTTTATTACCTTGATTTGTACATATAGAAGCCAAACTCCGAAAACTCTTTCGATGAAGGTTAATTTATGCCTGCCTGGTTGATCTGGCTGGTGCTCGGCCTCGCGCTTGCCATTTTAGAAATTATGACCCCCGGTTTTGTGTTCATTTGTTTCACGTTTGGATGTTTCGTTGCGGCCATCGTCGCGGCTTTGGATTTCAGTTTTAGTTGGCAAATCGGCATTTTCGCCGGCACGACCTTTGTGATGTTCGTTTCGGCGCGGCAAATTTTTGGCAAGCTCTTTGGCGCCTCCAAGGCGCCCACTCTCACTAATGTTGAACGGCTTGTCGGGATGCCGGCCGTCACCCTCGAAGAGGTGGATGACCAGCGCGGCCAGGTGAAAGTGGAAGGGGAGTCCTGGAGCGCGCGCAGCGGCAGCGGCGAAAAACTGCCGGCCGGCATCAAAGTGCGCGTTTTGCGCGTCGACGGCAACAAGCTCGTGGTCGGCCCGGAAGAGTTGTATCGTCTGAACATCGCTCGAAATCAAGCCAAAGTTTGAGCGCGTTGAATGGCTGAATAAAGACGGGATTTTGATAAAGCGTTTCGTGGCGGATCAACAAGCAGATGTAATATTCGACCAAAGTAAAAATCAGTGGAAGCCTGTAGCTGATACAAGATAAATGCACCTTATCCGTTGGATAAATTCTATAAAGTTCGAAGCGAAGTTTGTCGATTTTTTAATCTGGCTAACAAGCAACTTTTTTAAGGAGGAAGGATCATGGCTGGACTACAACCCTTGCAATATTTCATCATCGTTCTCGCCATTCTCATCATCATCTTGGTCGTTCGCGGCCTTCGCATCGTGCAACAAGCCGAGGTGGTGATCGTGGAACGCTTGGGCCGATATCACGCCACTTTGGCGAGCGGGATCAACGTGATCTGGCCTTTCATCGACAAGCCGCGGCGCATCACGTGGCGTTACATACAGTACGACCTGAGCGGTTCGCGCGTGCAAGTGCTGCAAAAAGATACCGATCGTATCGACTTGCGCGAGACGGTTTACGATTTCCCGCGCCAGAACGTCATTACCGCCGATAACGTGCAAATCGAGATCAATGCGCTGCTCTATTTTCAGATTACCGATCCGGTCAAAGCGATTTATGAAATTTCCAATCTTCCCGATGCGGTAGAGAAATTAACGCAAACCACGCTCCGCAATATCATCGGCGAGCTGGCGCTCGACCAAACCTTGACCAGCCGCGACACGATCAACAACAAGCTGCGCATCACGCTCGACGAAGCGGCGGACAAGTGGGGCGTGAAAGTAAACCGCGTCGAGCTGCAGGATATCATGCCGCCGCAAGATATACGCATTGCGATGGAAAAACAAATGCGCGCCGAGCGCGACCGCCGCGCCACGATTTTGGAGGCCGAAGGGCAAAAACGCTCCGCGATTTTGCAGGCCGAAGGCAAACGCGAAGCGCAAATCGCCGAGGCCGAAGGCGCCAAGCAAGCGGAAATTTTGAAGGCCGACGGTGAAGCCGCCGCCATTCAACGCGTCGCCAACGCCGAAGCCGCGGCCATCCGCGCCGTCGCCGAGGCGGTGCGCACCGGCAAAGCCGATCCGGCGCAATATCTCATCGCCATGAAATACATCGAGGCGCTCAAGGAAATGGTGCAAGGCAACGGCAGCAAAGTTGTTTATATGCCTTTTGAAGCAACTGGCATTCTCTCCGCCGTGGGCGGAATTAGGGAGTTGCTGAAAGAGGTAGGGCCAGCATCGCTAGAAAAATAAAGGGTAGTTGACTCTATCAATGGAGGAGAAGACAATGTCACGAAGCGTAACGCTGCAATGTCCTTTATGTCGTGTGCCACTCCAAGCGTTGGGACAAGTGCCTGTGCGGACTGGCGGCACAGGCGGCGGTTGGCATTTACTATTTGGCGAATGGGCGGATGTGGGCGAGACGGTTTTGCATTTGGACGTCTACCGTTGCCCACAATGTAGCCGGCTGGAGTTCTACGACCACGACTTTAGTTTGCCGAATAAATAAGGGCAAGGAAAAGCTTCCAACAGCTTTCGGCAAAACCAATAATTTGTTCGCGTTGCCGATTTCAACAAACTACTTCGCCACCCTTACCCTTACCGCCTGATCCCCTTTCATCTCGCGCACAACATCGAACGCCACGCGCTGCCCGTTTTTCAACTGCCGGTTGGGCACGGTGGCGTCGAGATCGCTTTTGTGGACGAACAGCTCTTCATCGTCATCGCTGACGATAAAGCCAAAGCCCTTGGTGGCATCCCACTTTTTGACGATTCCATATTGCATCGATTTTCTCCTGGCGTTTTTAGAACGATACGGCAGAAACCCAAAAGATGCAAGTGAATTTTCTTCAATTTCCCCCAACGTAACAAGCCGCGTCACCAAAAGAGATTCACCTGCCAAACTCTTCCGCCAACAGCGTGAGCACTTCAATATTCTCCGGCGGCGTGTGTGGCGCTACGGAGCACGCCGAGCTTAAAATATAGCCGCCGCCGGGCTTGCCAATTTCCAGCCTTCTTTTTACATCCGCTTTCACTTCATCCCGGCTGCCGTACAGCAGCGTATGCACGGGATCGATATTTCCTTTTATAAAGGTTTTGCCGGAGAGAATTTTTTTCGCCTCTGCCAATTCCACCGTGCCGAGCGGCGGCGGGTCGAGCGTGTCGATGCCGTTGGTG
>JBOHQZ010000379.1:0-6571 GCA_050732275.1 bacterium | reverse complement strand
ACAACACTGGCGCCTCGAACGCCGGCATAGTCTACCTCTTTTCTTCAAATGCGCCGCCGGTGGCGGATGCCGGCGACGATCAAACCGTCGAATGCGCTTCGCCTGCGGGTACGCAGGTGACCCTGGACGGCTCCGGCTCGAGTGATCCGAACAATGATCCGCTCACTTACACCTGGCGGGAAAATGGCAATCCTGACCCCATCGCCACCGGCGTAACCCCAAACGTTTCGCTCGCGTTCGGCATGCATACCATCGTGCTGACCGTGGAAGATGACAAAGGCGCCACCGCCACCGATGAAGTGATCGTCAACGTGGTGGATACGACCCCGCCGGAGATCACATTGCAGCCGTCGATCGCGCTTTGGCCGCCGAATCATAAATATACCACGATCAGCATCGCGCAAATCGTTGTGTCGGTGAACGATGCGTGTGCAGGAAGCATTCCGGTCAGCGAGGTGAAAATTGCTTCGGTCAGCAGCGACGAGCCGGAAGACGCGCCTGACGTTGTGTGTCTCATCGATGATCCGCTCCACGTCTGTTTCAATGGTGATGGGTCGACAACGGATGACATCGTGATCGCCGGCGACTGTCAATCAGTCCAACTGCGAAAGGAGCGCGCCGCCTCTGGCAACGGTCGTGTGTATACGATCAATCTGAAAGTAAGTGATGCCAATGGAAATGTTACAATCGCCGCTTTCAAAGTTTCCGTGCCGCACGATCAAGGCTCCGGCAGCACCGCAGTGGAGAACGTTCCCTGCTACACCGTGGATAGCAATTGCGCCTTGGCAAAAGCGGCTGACAACAGCGGGGAAAATGATACCGGACTCGATATCGCTGAGCCGGTTCTCCCGAAGAGATATGCGCTTTCTCAAAACTATCCGAATCCCTTCAATCCCGCAACCGAGATTCGCTTCGCGCTGCCGGAAGCCAGCCACGGCGTGATAAAAATTTTCAGCATGCTCGGTGAAAATATCCGCACGCTGGCGGAGGGAGAATTTGCCGCCGGCACGCACGTCGTGCGTTGGAATGCGCAGAATGAGCGGGGAGAAAAAGTGCCGAGCGGGGTGTATTTTTATCAATTGGTCACGCCAAGCTTCACTGAGACCAAGCGCATGATTTTAGCGAAATAAATTTTGCTAAAAGCCAAACGGAGTGCAAAACCCCGGCCTCGCGCCGGGTACTGCACTCCGTTTTTTGTTTTATAGCGTTTTTCAATTGCGAGGAAAGGATGTCATTCCGAGCTTGGAAAGACTCATCGTCGCTACGCTCCTGGAATGACATATCCATCGATTTGAAAAACGCTATAATTGCTGCAGCGGCCTCATAAAATTTTCCCGCCGGCCCTTGCAGCATATCACCTCAATTTCCAAAGGTTCACTCGCTTGACTTTTCGGCAAAAGTTGCGTAGCTTTGTTCATGATGCCTGATTTTTGCTTGAAAGTTGTTTAATTTTACAAAAAGATTATTTTCTCAAGACTTGAAGCATGATTTCCCAACAAACTATTGATGATGCCGTGCAACGGCTCATTGCGGCGGCTCATCCTGCGAAGATCATCCTGTTCGGCTCTTATGCCCGCGGTGAGGCCAGCGATGATTCTGATTTGGATTTCCTGGTGATCCTGCCGACTTTGGCAAACAAACATCAAGAGATGGTGCGCTTGCGGCGGGCGCTGCGGCCTTTGCAAATTCCAGTCGATGTGTTGGTGGCTTCAACGACAGAAGTCGATGAGTGGGGACATCTGCCCAGCACGACGTTATATTGGGCGCTTACAGAAGGAAAAGTGCTTCATGAAGCAGCCAATTGATCTTAGAAATTGTAAACGCTGTCCGTCAATGGGCTGAGGAGCAAGTCAACGGACCCATTCCTTCATGATCCACATTCACAACCTCCAAAAACACTTCGGCCTGAAAACGATTTTTGATGGGGCTTCGGCCCACATTCCGCCGAAAACGCGCGTCGGCCTCGTTGGCCCCAACGGCTCCGGTAAGACCATGCTGCTTCGCATGCTCATTGGCGACGAGCAAGCGGATGGTGGCAGCATCGTCATCGCCAAAGGCGCGCGCCTCGGCTATCTCAAGCAGGAAGTGTGGGAAAATCCCAGCACTTGATTTTTTGGCAAAAGTTGCGTAACTTTTGTAGCATGATTAATTTGAAGAGACCTAAATTTTAATTTCCAAACAAACCATTGACGAGGGAAGGTTGACGCTATGGCAGTTATAGCAATGTTCTACGGAATCATCGTTTCGATGTATTATTTGGATAATCAAAAACATCACATGCCCCATATTCATGTTAGATACCAAGATGAGGAAGTCGTTCTTTCAATTCCAGATGGGCAAATTTTGGAGGGCAAATTAAAGGCAAATAAGATGAAATTGGTGCAAGCTTGGCTTGAAATACACCAGGAAGAATTAATGGCTGATTGGCAGCTTGCCAGCAACGGTGAAAACGTTTTTAGAATAGAACCTTTAAAATAGGAGGTGTATATGATGAATCCGCGAGTTAAAGACGCCAAACCAAATCCTGATTATACGCTAACACTAACTTTTGCCAATGGCGAAGTTAAGCTTTTTGACGTCAAACCCTATTTAAATATAGGAATATTCAAGGAATTAAAAGATAGGAGCTTATTCAATTCTGTTCGGCCCTTTTTAGGAAGTATTCAGTGGAAGAATGGCCAAGATTTGTGTCCTGATACGTTATATTTAGAAAGTGTGTCATTGGATCATCTCCCGGCTTCCTATAACGATGAAACGAGGACAGAAAAAGTCGCGGTAGATACGGCCTTTGCTTAATTCCAAAAGTTTAGCTCACGTAAGCCTTGTTCTGTGGGGTAATTGCCACTCTTTTTATTTGCTGCTCCACAAGTCATGATCCACCTCCACAACCTCCAAAAACATTTCGGCCCGAAAACGATTTTTGATGGCGCTTCGGCGCACATCCCGCCGAAAACGCGCGTCGGACTCGTCGGCCCCAACGGCTCCGGCAAGACCACGTTGTTTCGCATGTTGATCGGCGAAGAGCAGCCGGATGGCGGCAGCATCGTCATTGCCAAAGGCGCGCGGCTCGGCTATCTCAAGCAGGAGGTGTGGGACAATCCCCACCGCAGCATTCTCGCCGAAACGATGGCCGGCTTTCCGGAACTACAAAAGCTGGAGCAAGAGCTGAGCGAGATGGAGCGGCAGATGGCGGGTGATCATCATCCCGAATTGCTCGAACGCTACGGCAAGCTGCGCCAGCGCTTCGAAGCACAAGGCGGGTACGAGCTTGAGCATCAGGCCAAAGCGATTCTGAGCGGCATCGGCTTTCGCCCGGAGCAATTCGTGCAACCGCTGCACCAATTTTCCGGCGGCTGGATGATGCGCGTGGCGCTCGCCAAGCTGCTGCTCGCCAAGCCGGAAGTGCTATTATTAGACGAGCCGACCAACCACCTCGATCTCGAAACCGTCGTGTGGCTGGAGAATTTTCTGCTCGAATATCCCGGCACCATCGTGCTCACCACGCACGATCAGGTTTTCATGCAGCGCATCGTCGAGCGCATCATCGAAGTCAGCCAGCGCAAGTTTCACCCGTACATCGGCAGCTTCGAGGACTACGTCGAAGAGAAAGCGGCGCGGCAGGAGCAGCTCGAAGCGCAATATCAAAACCAGCAGCGCCAGATCGAGCACACCGAGCGTTTCATCGAGCGTTTTCGTTACAAAGCCTCCAAAGCGCGGCAAGTGCAGAGCCGCATCAAAATGCTCGAAAAAATTGAGAAAGTGGAACTGGTCAACGACGCGGCGCGGGCGATGAAATTCCGTTTGCCGCAGCCGCCGCGCTCCGGCCAGGAAGTCATCAAATTGTCCCAAGTCACCAAGCGTTACGGCGAAAAAACCGTTTACGAAAATTTGGATTTTACGCTCTGGCGCGGCGAGAAAGTCGCGCTCGTCGGGCCGAACGGCGCCGGCAAATCGACATTGATCAAAATCATCGCCGGCACGGTGGAGGCGCAAGACGGCGCGGTGTTGTACGGCCATCACGTGACGATGGATTATTACGCGCAGCATCAACTGGAGATTTTGAATCCTGTCGCCACGATTCTGGAAGAGCTGACCGCGGTGACGCCGCATCTCACGCCGGAGCAGCGCCGCACCATGCTCGGCGCGTTTCTCTTTTCCGGCGACGATGTTTTCAAGCCGATTGCGGTGCTCTCCGGCGGCGAAAAGGCGCGCGTGGCCCTGGCGAAAATGCTCTCGCGTCCGGCCAATCTTTTGGTGATGGACGAGCCGACCAATCATCTCGATATTTTGTCACGCCAAGTGCTCGAAGACGCGCTGGCCGATTACGAGGGCACGCTCATTTTTATCTCCCACGACCGCGCTTTCATCAACGCCATCGCCAATCGCATCGTCGAAGTTCGCGAGGGGCGGCTACGCAATTTCCCGGGGAATTATGATGAATATGTTTGGAAGAAAGAGCAAGAGGCAGGGGCAGCAGCAGTAGCAGAGGCAGTAGCAGCTGGTGCGTCATCACCGGGCGAAGCACAAGCCCCTACTATCTCCCGCCCCCAAAAAGAAGACCGCCGTGCCCGCGCCGAGCGCATCCAAGAGCGCTCGCGTCAACTCAAACCATTGCAAAAAAAAATAAAAGCATTGGAAGGGGAAATTGCCAGATTGGAAAAAGAAAAGGAAGAACTCACCACGGCGCTTTGTGATCCCGCCATTATCGCCAACAGCACGCTTTATCCCCAAAAGCTCAAACGCCACGCCGAGCTGGAAATGTTATTGCAAAAGTGTTACGACGACTGGGCCATTCTTGCCCAGCAAATTGAAACGGCGCAAGCCGAGTTTGCAGATTTGCTGTAGCGACACGAAGACGTTTTGACCTGCCACAGGAGGCTGAGATTCATCTCAGCGTTTTTGATGTGCTTGGCGGAGAGGTTCAGGAATTGTTGATGGAATCACGCCCGGCAGGAACCTAAAAAGCCAAGATTTAGCTTTCAGCTTAATGCGCCAACTCAACTTCCGCATGCGCGGCTTCCACCTGCAGGGTTTGCAGCGCCTCGCGAAATTCCATCGCGGTGGCGTAGCGCTCTTCGGGATTTTTGGCGAGAGCGCGGCCGACGATCGCGTCGATCTCCAGCGGCAGCTCGACATTCTGCAGACTTGGTGGGATGTGCATCTTATGGACGATTTTATAAGCGAGAGAAGCGAGCGAATTGCCCGCGAAAGGACGGCAGCCGGTTACCAGCTCATAAAAGACGACACCGAGAGAAAAGATATCCGCGCGGCCGTCAATATCCATCCCCTCGAATTGCTCCGGCGCCATGTAGCTCGGGGTCCCCAGCACGTGACCAGGCAGCGTCAATGAAAAATTATCCGCAATCTTGGCAATGCCGAAATCAGTGACTTTGGCTTTGTCGCCCGGCAGCAGCATGATGTTCGACGGCTTGATATCGCGGTGAATGATGCCGGCCTGATGCGCATAATCCAACGCGCCGCAAACTTGTGAGACGATTTTGATCGCGCGCGTAATGTCGAAACGATGCTCGTTCGCCAAAACTTGCCGTATATCCCGGCCTTCGATGTGTTCCATCACGATGTAAGACATATCCCTGTCGTCCTCCACATCATAAACCACGACGATGTTGGGATGCCCAAGCTTGGCAATCGCGCGCGCTTCGCGATAAACCCGATCTTTGAGCGTCAACGTATCCGTCTCACTCGCCGCCAAATTGAAGCACACGGTTTTGAGCACCACCCGGCGATCCAGCTTGGGATCCAGCGCTAAATAAATGTTGCCCATCGCGCCCTTGCCGATCTTCCGCTCGATGACGTACCGGCCCAACACTTGATGTCCCGCTGAAGCGTGATCTTCGCTAGGTTGCGATGGATTACTGGTTACTGGCGACTGATCACTGATTGCTGATAACTGCTTACTAGTTGTTGACTGCTCGTTGTCCCGCTGCGGTGGGATCGTCGCTGCGCTTCGATTCAATACCGACGGCGCGTTGCCCGACTCATTCAGCCAGTCGATCGAGAAAGCATATCCAATATTCGAATCAATGCCATTGCGCTTCTCGTTTGTCGAATCGATGGCGAAGCCGGGTTGTGAAGTGGTTGAGCTCATGGCAACTGCGCCGTTATCATCGCCTTTTGCAATGACGGGCCTTATTGATGCTAATGGAAGACGCACCGCCTCAGCCTCTTTGGAAATGCCAACCACAATCGGCGATAACCCAGGCTCGGCCGAAGCATGGTCTGCATGCCTATTGGTTGGCGAAACCGCTTCATCGGATTTAGCCAACACGCCATCGTCAAATTCTTCGATCTCCGGCTCCGCTGCAATCATCTCGGCAAAAAAAGCCTGGGTTTGCAAAGAAGGCTGGCGCGGCTCCTCTGGCGTTTTTTTCGAGACCGTTATAGTTTCGGGAGATTCCGCTTCCAAGGGCGCTGTAGCAAGAGCACCATTCTTCGGGATAGGCAGAAGCTTTATTCGGCGGACGCGCTCGTAGCGGGCAACCACTTCGTTTCGCATGCGCGCCGGCAACAAACGTACTTGGCGAGAGACCACCGCCGTTGAAGCGGCGAG
>JBOHQZ010000378.1:0-6580 GCA_050732275.1 bacterium | reverse complement strand
TTTGTCCGTCTTTTTCGATCTCCTCAACCCTGGGCTTGCCTTGTCGCCAAAAGTAAAAATAAGGATAATTATCAAGCGCTAGGCGGCTCGAATCTATCGCAAATGTAACTTGCCGTTGATAGTCGCAGATCACATAGGATTGGAATTGTTGGCCGGATCCGAATAGCTGGTTGAGCTGGTAAGCAGCCTCTTGCCAGATGGCAGGATTGGGAGGCGCTTCACCATGTCCAAGAATGTACTCGCCGTCGCGCTTCGGCAGTTCGCCGGAGATGGTGGGATCAAGCAGATAAAAATCAGTTTGAAAGATACGCAGGCCAAGAAGCGTGTTTTCAAAGGCGGGGTGGTATCCCACGACATACTGAGCCTCGGGTGGAGGCCTGACGCCGGGCATCAATTCGCCGAACAAAGTGACACAAGCGTAATAAGGCGAATCCGCGAACTTGGCGATGGGCACAAGCTGCCAATCCGGCAAGTTGGGCGCGCCACAAGTTTGGCCATTGATGAGCACGGTAAGGCGGTTGCCATCTTCGAGCTCGGGGTTATAAACTAAACGAAGGCTGTCAATTTGTAATCCAGCCATTGGCATGGCGACGCCGTCAAAAGCCACTCCACCGACGCCGCTGACGTAATAACCGGATTTGAGCGCTTCATTAAGCGGGGTGGCAACGGTGAGCGGCGCGGCAGCATAGACTGTGCTCGGCAGAAGCTTATATTTGCCGCCAAGCTCTAATACGGATTGGGCCCAAACAACGACAAAGGATTGGAGGAGCCAAAAGACGGCAAACAACGCGCAAAGAAGCGTTTTAGAGCAAGTCGGCAAAGATACTTTTGCGCCGGTGTGTTGCCGCTGTGAAGAAAAGGTGAGAGATTTCATCCACACCACCTCCGTGGGTCAAGTGAATATAACTCTTTTTAATTCTAATGTGGGAGCAGGCAGCAGTGCAAGCCAGAAATCAATTCAGCGAATGGAGGTCCCGTCAAAAACAAGTACCTTTCCCGGCGTATAACTTAGAACGTTTTGCGGAAAATGTCAAGAAATATTTTGTCGTAAATAAGTTGTATTGGAACGCATGAAAAATCCTCATCGAGTCGGCCGAGGTGGCGCCGATTGGAGCAGCTTTATAAAACGAGCGGGCGCGGAAAGCAGGTTGGGATTGTTGTGAGCGGAGGAAACGAGGATATGTGAAAATTTGTTGAGTTGCTCGTTTAATTTTTCGTGCCGCTGCGCAAAACGCTTGACTTTCTCGGCCAAAAAATTATCTTGTAATTTGATATGCCTGCATCCCAACAAGGGGATAGAAGTTGGCAACTTCCACATACAGCAAGAACAAAGGATAGGTGAAGATATGGACAAACTGACGATTGACGACATCGATCTAAAAGAGAAGCGCGTGCTGATGCGTGTGGATTTCAACGTGCCGATTGAAAATGGAAAAGTCACGGACGACACCCGCATTCGCGCGGCGTTGCCGACGATCCAAAAAATTTTGCAGAGCAATGGCAAGCTGATTTTAATGTCGCACTTGGGGCGCCCGAAAGGCGGACCGGATCCGCAATATTCTCTCATGCCGGCGGCGACGAAATTGACACAATTGCTGGGCAAGGACATCGAGATGGCACCGGATTGCGCTGGTAGCGATGTCGAAGTGATGGTAAATAAGCTGCAACCCGGTCAGGTGTTGATGCTGGAAAATTTGCGTTTTCATAAAGAAGAAGAAAAAAACGATCCGGAATTTGCGAAGAAGCTGGCGGTATTGGGCGATGTCTACGTGAACGATGCATTCGGTTCGGCGCATCGCGCCCATGCTTCCACCGAAGGCGTTGCGAAAATTCTCAAGACCGCCGCGGTAGCCGGATATTTGATGAAAGCCGAATTAACCGCGTTGGGCAAGCTGCTCACGGGAGCGCAACTACCATTCGTCGTCATTCTCGGCGGCGCGAAAGTTTCGGATAAAATTCAAATCATCAAAAATCTCGTCACGCGCGCCTCGCATTTGCTTATTGGCGGCGGCATGGCTTACACGTTTCTCAAGGCTCAAGGCCATGCGATCGGCAAGTCTCTCGTCGAAATGGAGCATCTGGTGACGGCCACCAATCTCATGACCGTGGTGGCGTATTCAAATCCCCGCAAGCCGGTGAAGATGGAGTTGCCGGTGGATCACGTGATCGGCTCGAATATCGAAGGCACGGATGCGGTGGCGCATCCGCAGATCGATATTCCAGCGAACAAGCTGGCCGGCGATATCGGCCCGCAAACGATCAAGAATTTCAACATGATTCTGGCGCAGGCAAAAACAGTGTTGTGGAACGGCCCGATGGGTATTTTTGAGAAAGAGCCGTTCGCCAAAGGCACGATGGCGATTGCGGCTGCGGTTGCGGAAGCCACCGGCCGCGGCGCCTTCACCGTGGTTGGCGGCGGCGACAGCGTTGCCGCGCTTTCCAAATCCGGGTTGACAAACAAAATTTCACACGTCTCCACCGGCGGCGGCGCTTCGCTGGAGTTTCTCGGCGGCCAGGATTTGCCGGGCGTCGAGGCGCTAACGAAAGCGCCGAAGAAGGCGTGAATGCGATCTTTGTTTTTATTTTCACCGATGGACAAGATTTTATGTTGACCAATATCGAAATTGAAGGCTTCCGCAGCCTTCGTCATGTTGAGGTGGATTTGCCTGGGCTGACCGTTTTCATTGGGCCGAATGGAAGCGGCAAGTCGAATCTACTGGATGCTTTTGCTCTGATGGCAGAAGCTGCTACCGGTCGCCTTGGCGAAGGTATTGCGAAACGAAGCGGAATTAGCACGCTGCTATTTCGTGGAGAAAATAAGATTTTTTTCGGATTTGAATTCGCTCCCGAGGGGGATTTCCTCAGGGAAAGTGCGCCAGTTCATTATAAGTTGCAGTTGCGACCGCTTGGCGCGCTTCCATTTGTATGGTTCGAGCAAGTTTATAAAGACCCGGTTCCGCCTCATACCAATCCACTTTATTTGATGCATCGAGATAAACAAAGACCAATGACGATGTTCCGCAGCCTTGTCACTGGACTGAAGCAAGAACTTGATCTTCAAGAACAACTCGAACAGGCGGAAGGCAAAGAAATCGAATCGCAATCGGAGTTGGCTATCTTTCAAGTTAAGGATCAGACTGCCTACCCCACGCCATACAAATTGTTACGTCAGTTCGAGAACTGGTCATTTTACGCTCCTATTCGAGTGGAGCTGGATGCGCCGATCAGAAGTCCCCAGCTCGCTCGCCCCGGCCTCCGTTTATTTCCTGATGGCAGTAATCTTTCCTCAGTCCTGCAAGCGCTTCAGAGTCAATATCCGGCAATTTGGGATGAGATTGCTGAAATTCTGAAGAATGTCTATGATGATTTTCGTTATCTCTCCTTTCCTGCCGAAGGCGGTGATGGAAAAATTTTGTTGCGCTGGTGGGAGCACCCATTTGAAAAAGATCACGGCTTTTCGGCGAATTTGCTTTCGGATGGAACTCTGCGTTTGCTGAGTTTGCTCGCCATCTTGAAAACGCCTGATCCGCCGCCCTTGATCTGTATTGATGAGCCTGAAATTGGTTTGCATCCGAGCTGGATCAGGTTGTTGGCTGAATTGTTGGAATCGGCCGCAACCAGGACGCAACTGATTGTCACGACGCATTCGCCCGAGTTGGTTTCGCATGTTAAAGCCGATCATGTTGTTGTTGTCGAAAAAGAAGAAGGAGCAACTATACTCTCGCGCCTTACCAATAATGAACTCGCTGATTGGCTTGACAAATTCAGGCTGGGAGACTTGTGGTTGGCCGGACACATTGGAGGGCGTCCATGAAGCGCCACCAATTTACTCAGGGACGACGGATTATAATTCTGTGTGAAGGCGATACGGAGGAAATCGCCATCAAGCATTTCATCCGCCGGCAATGGGAAGCAGATGGCTTGCGCGCCATTGGTCTTCACCCGATCAATCTAAATGGTAAATTGGAAGATGTGTTCGCATACGTCCCGCGCTACCGTCGCGACTCCCTAGTGATTGCCGTCTTCACAATTATTGATCTGTACGGTATGAATCGAGTTAAACATGGTTCTCAGGATAGTTTAGCCGATAAAGTCACTCGCATCAAAACGTGGCTTCGAAAGAATTTTGAGATTGATACCACGGGTTTCTTTTATCCTCATGTTTCAGTGCATGAAGTGGAAGCTTGGCTGCTGGCCGAGGGGGAATGTCTTGCAAAACGTTTAAAAGACGCCAAGATTCAGCCAAACCCCAATGCGGAAATTCAAAACTTCGACAACCACCCATCAAAATGCATTGATGGCTTGTTCAAACACCATCGTCATGGCGACGGCTATCATAAAATCAATGACGGCATCGCGCTCTTCAAATGTCTACAATTTGAACCGGTCTACAAAACCTGCCAATACTTTCGAGAGTTTTATGATGAGCTGAGGTCGGTGGCACGGGCAATTTTAGAAAAATAAACGCGTGATTTTGACAATGTTTGGGAAAGCAAGTGAATGTTGCAAATAAAAGCCTCACTCTGATCGCAGAGTGAGTTTTTTATTTTAACCCACAAAACACCCGAAGGGTCTTTTCATTTCATGACTTATTACTTTTCACGCGTTCAACAAATCCAACATTATCTGTCGTTTCACTCATTTGCTGATTCCGCCTCCCTGAACGATTTTCTTCACGGCTTCGTTGACAATCTCGCCTTGATGTGTCAGGCAAGCGCCCTTGGTGATCTCGTCGGAAAAATCGAGCTTACCCTCGGGCGATTTATAGAGATGCAAAAACAGATTGGTGATATTTTTGGAGTACATTTGGCTGGCATGCACTGGAATGGTGTTGGCCAAATTCACCACGCCGATGACGGTGACGCCGTGTTTGACAACGGTCTCGCGAGGCTTGCTGAGCTCGCAGTTGCCGCCCTGATCCGCGGCGAGATCGACGATGACAGAGCCGGTTCGCATCATTTTCACCATGTCTTCGGTGATGAGCAGCGGCGCGCGCTTACCGAAGACTTGCGCGGTGGTGATCACGATGTCCATTTTAGGCAATCGTGAGGCGATGGCGTCGCGTTCCTTTTGCAGGAAGGCTTCGGATTGTTCTTTGGCATAGCCGCCGGCGGTCTCGACATTCTCGCTAATTTCCATTTCGATAAACTGCGCGCCGAGGCTTTTGACCTGCTCTTTCACAGCCGGACGCGGGTCGAACGCTTCCACTTTGGCGCCGAGACGTTTGGCCGTCGCAATGGCCTGCAAGCCGGCCACGCCGGCGCCGAGAATCATGACATTAGCCGGTGGAATGGTGCCGGCTGCGGTCATCAACAGCGGAAAGAATTTGCCCAAGTGATATGCGGCCACTAAAACTGATTTGTAACCCGTCACCGTGGAGATCGAGCTGAGAGCGTCCATGCTTTGCGCGCGGGTGATACGCGGAATGTAATCCATCGCAAAGCAGGTGATCTTCCGCTCCACCAGTTTGCGGATCGCTTCGGGATAGAGATGCGGCTCCATGAAGCAGATGAGCGCGGCCCCTTCCGGAATAAGCTCCACTTCGTGCTTGCCGGCTTTGGGGTGCAAACGCGGCGGTTGGAACTTGAGGACGACTTCGCTGCTGCGATAAAGCTCGCTGCCATCTTTCACAATAATGGCGCCGGCCTGCTGGTATTCTTCGTCCATAAACGACGCCACCGAGCCGGCGCCGGCTTCAACGAGCACCTCGTGTTTGTTCTTTTTCAATATGGCGATCATATTGGGCACCACAGCGACGCGCGTCTCGCCTGCCAAAACTTCCTTGGGAATCCCTATTTTCAAATTCAGCCTCCTTTCCTATTTTAAAGTTTTGTTGCGTGCGACGAATGAAAGAGATAATATATCAATAAAGGTGTTTGATTCCAAATTTTTCGTCACAAAAATTAACCAACGGACACATCGTATTTAAACCCACGAATCGTGTGCCGCGTGAGCCGGCGCGGGCGAAATTCAATATAGATGCAAACCGTTCGATCAGTTAGGCAAAACGGATCGCCATGCTGAAATCATCGTGTTTCTCAAAATAATAAGGAGTTTGTTCATTTTTGGGAAAAGACGGAGAATTTTTCGGTTGACATTTGGTGTGCAATCGTGTAAATTCTGTTGATGAGGCGCACTGCTTAAAATGAAAGCGAGGTGATGAAAATGAAAAACGACGCTTATATTTCAGTGCAAGTTAACCGGCAGAAAGCTGAAAAAGTGCGGAAAATTTACAAGGCGGCCACTGCCCAAGAGGCCGTCGAGCAGATTTTAGATATCGTGGTGTCCGGCGAAAAAAAGGAGCGACGGCCGAATAAATCCAGGGGAAAACCCGGTTCCAGGAAAGGCTCGAAATAAGTTTGACCCCATCCAATTCTTAGCTTCAAAGCGAGGTGACAGCTATGCGAAACGGCGTTTACATTCCAATGAAATTGAGCCGGCGGAAAGTCGAGAAATTGCGGAAACTTTATGATTCCGCGTCTCCGGACCAGGCGATTGAGCAGATGTTGGATGATAGGCTGTACATGGAAGAAATGCGGCGTCTGATGATGAAATATAAAGGCAAAGTTCACATCAAGAA
>JBOHQZ010000377.1:0-6580 GCA_050732275.1 bacterium | reverse complement strand
TGATAAAACTCTGCCTGGCCGTCGGTCTTGGGTTTGATCGCTGCGTTCTTAGTATAGATAATCACCGGGCGGGAGCTTGGCGCGCCGTTCGCACCGGTTCCCTCCTGGCGGGTGTTAGGCTCGCCGCGCTTGACGAGGTTGATCAACGTTTCCACGTCGGCGTGCCGCAGTTCCTCGTTGCGATTGAGCAGCAGAATCAGCTCGGTGAACAGCCGGTCGAGGCGGCGCAGCTCCGGCTCCTCGCCCTGCAAGATAATCTCGCTGCCGCGCACGGTGATGCGCGCATTGAAATTTTTGAGAATCTCCTTCAAATGCTGGTCGCCTTGCCCCAGCAACTGCAAGGAATCGACGCCGCGAATGGAGAGGCGGCGCTCCGGTGTGATTGTTCCCGCAGTTTGTTTTGCCGTTTCTTGAGCAGGATTCGTTTCGACGGCGGCAACTCCTTCTTTTATTTCCTCAACAGCCTGGCCAGCCTGCTGGCGAAAAGCGATTCCCAAAATAGCCTCGCGGTTTGGTTCAAAAATACAAAAAGCCCCGCCCTCCAAAAACCCGTTCGGAAGCGCGGGGCATTGATTTCCGGATTGGAAAGCGGGCGTTATTTCGGCACGCGCAACACGGTGTACGGATAGATGAGGTTCCGGTTATCGCCAATGATATCTTTATTGGCTTCATAAACCTTCATCCAGGTTGTCGGCCCGCCCATCGCGCTGCCGGCAATCTTGGCGAGATAGTCGCCTTTTTTAACGACGTAAAACTCATCCGAGCCTTCGCCGCGATGAATCTTGAAATTCTGATCCGGATAAATCAGATTCGCATCCTTGATCATTTCGCGGTTGAAGGAGAAAATCCGCATCCACTGGTAGGGATCGCCGTAGATCTCCTGCTTGCCGGATATTCTCCACAGATAATCGCCCCTGACGACCGTGTATTGATCGTAAGACGGCTGATAGGAAGCGACTTTGGAGCGCAACTGCGTCTGCTTGCCCTCGATCATCGCGATCCAATCCTGCATCTCGGTGAGCTTGGAGATCTTGCTGCCCTTTATCTCGTCGAGGCGGGCCTGCAATTGATCGATCTCGGCGCGGCGTTTATAAAGCTCTTCAGGAGAGAGCGCCATCAACGCGTCGACATCGCCTTCGAGGCTGCGGATCTGATTGCGATAGGCCTCGACGCCGGCGCGGTCGGTGCCGACCATGGCGTAAATTTCGTCCCAAGCCGAGGAAATTTGCTGATCCGTGCTGGCGATCTCGGCTTGCAAACGCGTAATTTCTTCGTCAACTTTGGCGATTTCAGCCTTGGCGGTAGCTTCGCGCTGCTGCGCGGCCGCCAACTCCGCCTTATACTCATCCATCGTCATCTTCTCTTGGGCGACAGCAGGCGCCACCAGGGCTAGGCTCAACATGCCGACGACAAGGACGAGAAAAATTTTGGTGAAAATTTTCATATCTTCCTCAAGTTGTAAAGCGTTCGATTTTTCTCCGGCAGATCGCTTTGGCCGCTAATTAAGAATGGGATGAAAAATCATCACTGCCAATGATCCGCCAACGGCATGAACTAATTGTTGCCCAACCGTGCTGCCACCGCGGCTTTCTCGTCTTGGGCTTTTTTCAGCGCCGCCTTTTTCTCTTCCAACTGCCGCAGCAAGGCGTCACGCTCGCTGCGCTTTTGCGCCAACTGCGTCTCCGCTGCTGTCGCTGCCTGTCTTGCCTCCTCGAGGGCCTGCAACTGTTGCTGGTTCGGATGCTTCGTGCACGCCACAAAGGAGAGGGAAGACAACATGCAAAGCGCGAGACCTTTAACCAGGTACGATTTGATCGTTTCCCTCATGAGCTTCAACCTCCTTATTTTTCTGAATCGTTATTTTGGGAATTGTCAATTTTGCCTCCATGCCCTTCGGGCACAGCCCAAAACGCATACCCACATTATTTGAGAGCTTTCGTTCTCGAAGCGACGATCATGGCTTAAGGCGAAAAGTCTCAATTCGTCACAGTATATAAAAAAAATAACAGATTGTCAAGCAAAAAATCATAAGATTTTGAAAATAAAACGCCAGTGTCAAATTTGCCATCGCGCTTGATTTTCGCCAAATTCAACTCCGCCAATCCCGAATTTTATCTGGCCAATGCCATTTTTCGTATTTGTTGAAATCCTGCGGAGCCGTTTCTTGCTTGCACCGTCATGCGATAAAAATAAATCCCCGACGGCGCCAACGTGCCGGCTTCATTCCGTCCATCCCAAATTTGCGTGTATCGTCCCGGCGGCAAATCATCATCGGCCAACAGGCGTACTTGCCGGCCGAGCACGTCGAAAATCGCCAGTTGCACATGTTGAGCCGGCGCAGCGCCGGCGGGAATGGCAAAAGCAATTTGCGTTTCAGGATTGAATGGGTTGGGATAATTTGGCGCCAATTCATACTCGCGCACGTCGCCATTCAAATTCGACGCCTCGGCAACCGCAGAGCTCCTCTCAACCCGAATCGTCATCACGTGCGGCGTCATCTCCTGATTGCCGAGCTCATCCACGGCCTTGGCCGTGAGCGTCACTTCGCCCGCGGGCAAATTCGGCAGCGTTACTTCCCATTGCGAAAAATTTTCCGCTTTGGCAGCCGCAGCAATTCCATTAACGGTAACCGCATTAATCCGGCTCGCGTCGATGCACGTGCCGCGTACCACCAGCCGGCCGTTGCGATCCGCCGGCGCCGTCATGCCCGCCAGCGGCAACGTGATCACCGTCGCCGGCGGCAGCTTGTCCACCGGCTTGATCGGATTATCCGGAAACGGCGCATTCACTTCCGCCACCCTGACCTCCGGCGAAAAAGCCGGCGTCATCGTTTTGTAGGTCAAGCCGTCGTTGCGCGTTTGCGTCGCCGGAATCACCTTCGCGTCGCGGTTCGGTCCGAAGAAATCGTGCAAGTACATCGTCAGCTCCGGCGACGGTTTGGCGTTGCTGCCTTCCGTGCTCACGCCGGTCGTGTTGTTTTGCACATTGGTCACGGTGTAATTCCGAATATGGATGTCGCACGGCAGCGGGCGGTCTTTTTTGCCGGTGATACGAAACGGATACTCGCTCAAATCATTCAACGTCAAATTCTCGAATGTCGCCAACCCCTGGGGTTTCTCGTAAAAATCAACCGGAAATTGCGACGCGCCGTCGTGTTTCATCCCCACCACTTTGACATTGCCCGGATCCTGGCCGTAGAAACCGTACTTGCTTTCCCACAGATTCAAATTTTCCACCAGCGTGTTGTTGGCGTTGGCGCTCAAGCCGTAGCGAATCTGCCAGCCGCGAAAACCGCGAATCGTAAAGGGATCGCTCGGCGCCGCATTGCCGTTGCCCCAAAATGCGTACATCATCATGCCGTGCGCCTCATTATTTTTGAAAAGAAGGTACGCCAGATGATCCACCGGCGCCTCGTTCACGATCGTGCCGTCCGGCTGCAATAGTGACCACGCCCTGGTCTCCGGCCGCACATCGAATTGATAACCGTACTGATCGCACTCCGCCGCCGTGTTGTTGAGAAACGCATTGCGGCCATTCGCCCACCAAAAACCGGCGCCGGCATTGCCATCGTAAGCCAGCGCCTGATTGGCCAGCGGCTCGTGCGTATAGCCCAACACCGCAAGATTGTGATCAAGGAAATTATAAATTTCGCTGGCGTCTTCCATAAAATAGCCGTGGCCGACGGATTGATAACCGACGCAATCGCGCACTACCAGATAATCCGTGCCGTGAATCGTCACCCAGCGATTGTGCGAATCCCAAACCGACGCGCCGATGATGCTGCTGCCGCGATTGGAATCGCGCATGACGTGGTAATGAATCGGATAGCGCGCCAGCGTGTTCAGCTTGCCGAGATGCGCAAACTCCGCGTAGCTGATGCTGCCGCGGCTGTTGCGGTGATACATGGTGTGGCCGCGCACGCCATTCGGATCGCGCGATTCGATGACGACGTTGCGCGAGAGATTGGCGACTTCGCCGCGAAAATCACCCGTGCCGAGATGCGCGTGCTGCAACGGCGCGCGCAAAGTGATCGTCGTGCCGGAGATCGCCGCAATGAAATTTTCCTCCGTCTGCGCTTTGGCTTTGCCGCGGAAAGAATCGCCGGCATCTTTGAAGCTCTCAAACACGATGGTGCCCGTGATGATGATGCGATCGCCAACTTTCCAATTTGCCGCTTCTGCAAGCGTGATCGTCGTGGCGCTGGCGGGAGCGGAGGCGCCGAGTTTCGTCCACGTGCGGTTCAGCGGCGCGCCGTGAAAATCCATGCGCCCGCCGTAGCAAATGATGCCCGGGCCGCAGTCATCTTTCATATCGGCAAAATCCGTCAGCCGAATTCGCGCCGTCACATTCGCCGGAATCGGATTGAGCGGCGAGCCGACTTCCAGCGTCGGCCGTCCCGATTCGTCGGGATGATCGTGCAAGCTTTGATGCGCCGAACAATTGACGTTCTCGTCAACGGTTTCGCTCATTTGTAAAATGATCATGCCAACGTCGAGCTGCGTGTTTTTTGCTCGCGAAAATGCCAATTTGCCGCGAATATGAATCAGGCGAATCGCGTCGTTGGAGGCCAAATCGTAAGTCACCGCATGCCCCATATCGATCACGACGTGATCACCCGGTCCCGGAATTTTGCCGATACTCCAAATCGTCGGATCGGACCAATTGCCGCTGCGCACGCTTTTCGCGACGGCTCCGGATGAAACCAAATTGCCGCTTTGCTTGAAAGCGAATGCCATAAGCCCGGTTAAAATCACGCACAAATACAAACCGATATAACGAACGCCACCTACGGCATTCATAGCGAGTCTCCTTTTTATAATGAGGTGTTCAACAGCGTCGAAATGGGAATGTACCAAAATAGAGTGGACAAGTTTCGTGCCATGCCGGGCCGACAAGATACATGCAGACTAAAGGCTTGAAATATCAAATAGATTCCCCGCGAGCTTGATGAGGTGACAATGGTGAAACTTTTTTACGGCTTTGGTGTGTTTGAAAACGTTTTGGATAATGGCTCAATTACATCTTTGCAATAGAAGCGGCTTGAAATCGAACAAGCTTCTAAAAAAGTTTATTCATCGGCTCTTTTCTCGGCAGAAAAAATTGCAACCAAATCACTCAACTGCTTGATCCGCGCCACATCCTGCTCCACCACCACGTCAAACGGATCGATCAAAATTGGCACAAGCCCGGCCCGGCGCGCGCCGATGACGTCGCGGTCGTAATTGTCGCCCACGTAAACGCAGCGTTCGGCCGGCAAGCCGAGCTGCTGCAGAGCAAGCTCGAAGATGCGCGGATCGGGTTTCTCGACGCCGACGACGTGCGAGTCGATCATGCAATCAAAAAATGGCGCGAAGCCGAATTTCTGCATCGAGCTGGCGATCGAGCCGTCGGAATTGGAGATGACGCCGAGACGATAACCGAGATTTTTCAGCTTGGCAAAAACTTCAGCGGCAGTCGGATCGGGCCAGCTCCACAAATGCTCGCGCTTGTGGCGCTCGAGAATCCGCGTCAAAATTTCGGGGATCGCCGCTTCCGGCGCGCTGACGTATTGCATCCAAAAAGTGAGATAGTCTTTCCAGTTCTCCTTTTCGCGGTGACGGAAAGTTCTTTCCCGCGCCAGCGCCGCGCCTTTCTGGAGCGGGAGAATATCGGTCGCCACGCCGTACTCGGCCAGCAGATTTTTCAAAAACGGAAAATCGGGGTAAAAAAAAGTTTGGCCAGCGTCAAACAAAATCGCTTCAATTCGGCTGAAATCAACCATAACAGTCTTTTATTCTTTCGTTGCGGGTAACTTATTTTTGTAAGCGGATTGAACGGATAAAGCGGATTTCAGGAGTTTGTTTAGCAGAATCAATATCTGCTCAATCCGCTTCATCCGCTTACAGCTTTTGCTTTTGTGAAAGTGTGAAAAGAATAGTTGCCGTTGCGGTTCCCTTTTCGTTGCGAGCTAATTTAAAAATGTTAATCACGTGGAATAATTTTGAGTTGCGCCAAATCCGTTGCCGCGTTGCTATCGGGAAAAACCGCCCGCGCTTCGGCAACCAGTGCCCGCAAATCTTCTTGCCGCAGCCTGCCGCTGAAATGCGTCAGCAGCAGTTGCCGCGCGCCGCACTTTCGCGCCATTTCCGCCGCATCGACAGCAGTGGAATGGCCGGACTCGTGCGCGTGTTCCGCATCGACAGCGGAAAAAGTCGAATCGGTAATGAGCAAAGCGGCGTTGGCAGCCAATTTCTCCGCCCCGGCACAGGGCTGCGTATCCAAGCAATACGCGATCTTCACGCCCGGCCGCGACGGACCGAGCACGTCTTCAGGATGAATACGGCGGCCGTTTGGCAAAACGATGCTTTCCCCGCGCTGCAAACGTCCTCGCTCCGGCCCGTTCGGTACGCCGAGTTGCTCCGCGCGGCTGACATCAAATCGACCCGGACGATCAGCTTCCACCAACGCAAAACCGGCGGTAAAAATTCCATGCTTGAGCGGCTGCCACTCGACATGATAATCAGCGTTGCGCCACAACTCCGCCGGCGTCTCGGCAGCAATTTCGTGAATCTGCAACGGATAGCCGAGCGCGAATTGGCAA
>JBOHQZ010000376.1:0-6583 GCA_050732275.1 bacterium | reverse complement strand
GCCGTTGGCACCACCAATATGGCGGCAGTGATGACGCCGGCGCAGATGATGACTTTCACCATGTTCGTCGTTTTCTATATTATGATCAATTAATCACAAATGCCATCCGGCTTTCTCATCATCGGCATCGGCAGCGAGTATCGAACATGAATAAAGCGCAACTTCTCTATTGGACGTTCACTACCGGAGTGATCAGTGCGCTCGCTACTGGCTTGGGCGCGATTCCGGTGGCGTATATTCGCAACCGCTCGCAAGTCGTGCGCGCCTTCGCCGGCGCGATGGCTGCTGGCATGATGATTTCCGCGTCGGTTTTTTCTCTCGCACAAGAAGGTATTGCGTTGAAAATCAAGCGCCCGACCGCGCCGTATGAAGTTATTTTGGGCCTGCTTTTGGGCGCGGCTTTTTTCTGGTTGGTTGAAAAGCTCTTTGAAGGCCGCGATATTCATATTGGTGAACTTGGCAGAGGCGCAACGAAAAAAGGGTTTCTCATCTTTCTCGCCATGTTTGTGCATTCCATTCCGGAAGGCGTGGCCATCGGCGTCGGTTTTGGCACCGGCGATTTTAATTTCGGTTTGATCATGGCGCTGGCAATTTCCGTGCACAATATTCCGGAAGGCATCGCCATCTCGCTGCCGCTGCGCGCGGAAGGCGTTTCCATTTTTAAATGCGCTCTGCTCTCCATTCTTTCGAGCGTGCCGCAGCCAATCTTTGCAATTCCCTCTGCGCTGGCGGTTTGGTTGTTTGCGCCGCTTCTCGCCGTTGGATTAGGCTTCGCCGGCGGCGCGATGATCTATGTGGTGGTAGCCGAGCTTATTCCCGACTCTCTCGAAGAAGGCGGCAAAGGACTCACGGCGTGGGGTGTGATGATCGGTTTGGCGGGAATGCTGCTCGTGACCAGTTTGTTAAATTTGATCAACGGCGCTTGATGGCAAACTATGATGGAGAATGAACCATGAACAAACAAACTTTGATCGACCATTTGAATGAAGATCTCGCCGGTGAGCTGGGCGCGATCATTCAGTATTTGACCTACGCCGCCAAAACCAGCGGGCCTTTCCGTCCGCAACTGTCGCAATTCTTTTTACAAGAGATTGCGGACGAGCAACTGCATGCGCAATTTCTCGCCAATAAAATTGTGGCGCTCGGCGGCGAGCCAACCACCAAGCCGCGTCCCGTGCCGGCCGCTCGCAACAATCACGAGATGCTGGAAGCGGTGTTGGCCGCAGAAAGGCAAGCCACCAAAGATTATACCCAACGCGCCAAAGAAGCGGAAGAATTTGGCGACAAGGGCTTGATGGTGCAGCTCGAAGACATGGTGCGCGACGAGAGCGGACATTCCGAAGAAACGGAGCGCATTTTGCGCGATTGGGCGTTGTAATTGAGCTGAGGGCGGAGGGCATAGAGCATAGCGCCGCCCTTGCACCAAAACGACTGACATCCCGAAGGAATCTTTTTCTTTTCGAGCGCAGTGCTTGTATGAAAAGGGCTTCTTCCAATGACATTGATATGTGAAGTGAGACTGAATGGTTAAAATTTTTCTCGTTAAATTGAAAGGAGATGATCGTGGCAGAAAATCAATTTGCATTGACCCTCGAGCGTGTGCAAAACTACGAATTCAAAGCCCAATTTGATTGGGATCATTTGCCGCCGCTGCTCGTTGACGAAAGCGAACCGCTGGGCCAAAGAAAAGGTCCCAATCCGTCACGCCTGTTGGCGGTTGCGGTTGGTGATTGCCTCAGTGCCAGTTTGTTGTTCTGCTTGCAAAAAGCCAAGCTGGAAGTCAAGCACGTCAAAACGAAAGTCAAAGGCGAGCTGGCGCGCAACGACAAAGGCCGGCTTCGCATCGGCAAAATTGACGTTTCGATCATGGTCGAGCTTGCCGACGGCCAATACGATCGCATCAATCGCTGTTTGGATCTCTTCGAAGATTATTGCGTGGTAACGGCCAGCGTGAGAAAAGGCATTCGGGTAAATGTGGTGGTGACGGATCCGAAAGGGAATGAATTGTATCGCGATGTTGGCAAGGCGCAATAACGCGCCAGTTATTCAAAGCTTGGTTTAATTGGCGCGTTTTTTTGATTTGACATAGCCGCCGACAACCCAATATTTAACGCCGGCGGTATTCAATATTTTGAACATGTCGAAGTAATCGGGGTTCAGCTTCTTCTTCGCCTCGCAGGATTCTCATGTCAATAACGAGTTGCCACATGGCCGCAAACCGTTCCTCGGCGGAAAGATTTTGCCAGAATTCATAATCAAATGAGCGGTCGGCATCTTGGCGTTTTACCAGGCGCGCCATCGTTCCTGGACGGTTACGGCGTTCTTCGGCGCGTTCTTTCATGTTCATGATTTCTTACGCTTTTCAAATTTTATTTAAATTTACGTTATCTTGCGTCCAAAATCAAGCAAAACTACAATTGTAACGCGACATTTATGTTGCGCGCACGATTTCTTCTCAACATAAATGTTGAGTTACGCCTTATTCTCTTTACGGCTTAGCTTTTGCCCTATCTTCTGCGCCTCTTCTTTCGTCACCACTTGATGCCGACTCCAGGTTATGCCGTTCGCAAGAATGCCACGTAGTGTTTCATTGAAAGAGTGGCCGAATTCCTTTCCGCCCAATCGGTCTTGAAAACCCTCCAGAATGGCGGTCGCTTGTTGCACCTGCGGCGCTGCGCCGAGCTTAATGAACAAGAACAAAGCCTCAATGAGCAGGCGTATCGCCTCCGGATATTGCTGCTGATGAAAATACAGCAAGCCTACATTGCAGTAGGTCTGGGCCATGCCATAAACATCCCCAACTTTTTCGTAACCATCAAGGGATTTCTGGTAAAACTCGATGGCTTTGTCCCATTCGCCTTTATTTTTATAGACAACTCCCAGATTGCCGTAAGTTTTGGAAACGGCGTGAATGTCTCCCACTTGTTCACTAATTTCAAGGTCTTTTAGGAAAAATTCAATGGCTTTGTCCCATTCGCCTTTGTTCGCGTAGATAATACCCAGATTACTGTAAGTCTGAGCCATGCCGTGAATGTCTCCAACTTTTTCTTTACCTTCAAGGGATTTTTGATAAAATTCGATGGCATTGTTCCATTCGCCTTTAAGCTGACAAATATTTCCCAGATTGTCATATGTCTGTGCCATACCAAGAATATCCCCCACTTTTTCTAAGCCTTGCAGAGATTTTTGATAAAATTCGATGGCTTTGTCCCATTCGCCTTTGAGTTGATAGATATTACCGAAACATATATACGTCTGTGCTATCCCATGAACGGCGTCTACTTTTTCAAAGCGGTCTAGAGACTGTTGGTAAAATGTGATAGCGGTATCCCATTCGCCTTTGAGTTGATAAATATTACCGAAACATAAATACGTCTGTGCTATCTCATGAAAGGCGTCTACTTTTTCAAAGCGGTTTAGAGACTGTTGGTAAAATGTGATAGCGTTATCCCATTCACCTTTGAGTTGATAAACATTTCCCAGAATGATATAGATTTGTGCTATGCCATAAATATCACCAACTTGTTTTAATCTGTCTAGAGATTTTTGGCAAACGTCAATAGCTTTGTCCCATTGGCCTTTGAGCTGATATACGGCTCCCCAATTGACGTAAGTTTGGGCCATGCCATGAATGTCTCCAACTTTTTCTTTGCCTGCAAGGGATTTCTGGTAAAATTCAATGGCTTTGTCCCATTCGCCTTTGCGCTGATACACGATTCCCAGATTGCCATGGGTCTGTGCCATACCAAGAATATCCCCCACTTTTTCTAAGCCTTCCAGAGATTTTTGATAAAAGTCGACAGCTTTGTCCCATTCGCCTTTGAGTTGATATACGTTTCCCAGATTGCCGTAGGTCTGGGCCATATCATGAACGTCCCCAACTGTTTCTTTACAATCAAGGGATTTTTGGTAAAACTCGATGGCCTTGTCCCATTCGCCTTTGCTTTGATAAACCAATCCCAACGAGTTGTAAACATAGTGATGCAAATCCTGCTGAGACTGCATCTGTAAACACTGGGAAAAACTCCAAAGCGCGGCATCCCACGCGCCCATGAAAAGTTGCAGATTGCCGAGATCATAGATCGTCGCGAAAATAAGCTCTTCGTCAGAAATCGTTTTCAGATCGAGGCATTCTAAAATATCGCGCAAGGGTTGCCAATAATATCCATGCGTGGTGCAATGGTGCGTGACGGGCCGCAGCAAAGTGGCCGCGGCTTGGTGGTCGCCGGCTTTGCGAAAATGATGGGCACCTTCGATATGATCGATGAGATCAGCATCGCTGCGGAGGCGTTCCTGATACCAAGCCGCACAGCAGGCGTGCAAGCGACTTTTCGCCTCGGCCTGTTGATAATAAAACTCGCGCAAAACGTCGTGCAAGGTGTAGCGCTGCGCCTTGCTGAGATATTGCAACAAGCCCTTGCGGTTTTGCGCCAGATGCAGGGTTTCGCCAAACTTCTCTCCTTGCAATTCCCCAAAGAGCCGTTCGATAAAATCCTTGCGCTCCGGAATGCGGTAAAAGGCCACAGCCAGTAGCAATTTGTTCGCGTTGCTCTCGGCACCGCCCAAAGCTTCGTAAAGCTCGCGCATGAGATAGTCCTGCATGTTCTCATCTTCGCTGGGAACATGCGCAAAGTACCGGGCCAGCCGTTCTTCATCTGGTTGCGCCAGCAGATGCCATTGGTGAAAGAATTGCAAATATTGCGGACGGCAATTAAGAATTTCCAACGCCCGCTTTTGCTGGGCCACGCTCAAAGCGAGCTGCCATTTGCCGGTCATGAGCGCTTCCGCCTCGGTTGGCGCTAACCCCTCGTGCCGGTACAGCGCGATTTTCTCCACCGGCAAAAAAGCCGAACGTTCGCGGCTGGTGAACAGCATTTGACAATCCTTGTTGCCGCTGCCGGCAAGCAGGGAAGCAATGGTGGCGAGAAAACGCTGCAGCTCGTCGTCGCCAGCGTGCTGCAAATCATCGAAGATCAGCAAAGCCCGCGATTTTGCTAGCAGCGCCGGCAAATTTTCGCTAAGCTCTCCGATTTCGTTTTGCAAGAAAGGCAGGAGATTGCTTTGCACGGCTTTAAGATCGGTGAGCAGGCGTTGGAAGCGAAACCAGAAAACCGGTCGCTGGGCTGCCGCCGCTTCCCGCGCGAGTGCTGTGACCAATACCGACTTGCCGGCACCAGGCGAGCCCCAAACGAGTACGACGTTCTTTTGTGTCAACTGCGATTTCACCGCGCTGAGAGTCATCTGCGGCGCGACATAATCTTCCGGCAACGGTGGGATTTCCTGATAGCCGATAGTCGCCTCGATATTTTTTTGTTTTTTGACGGCAGCCAGAATTTCGTGCAGAAGTTTTCGTGTTTCTTCGTCATGCTTCTCACGCTTCTGCGCATGAATGAGCAAGAGGTCACTCGCCAGAAGCTGAATTTCTCGCACCAGCGTTTCTTTTTTGGCGAGGCGCTGGCGGAAATGCACAAAAAGATTTTTCGCCAGTTGCTTGGCATGGGTTTTTCCGACCACCTTTTCAAACATGTCGGCAAAAAACTCCATTGGGATGATTTCGCCGTAGTGTTGAAAAGCCCAAATCTTTTCCTGCACCTCACGGGTTTTAAAAACTTGCCGGAGCTCTCGCGCAGGTTCTTTCTTGAGATCTTTGACGCTGTCTTTCAATGCCTGCTCAAAAATATCCTCAAGCTCCGCAGAGCCGGCAAAGCTGAGCCCAAATCTGCCGGCATCGTATAGGAGGGAAGCGATAATGTTGTACGAGATGTCCACGAGGGCGATGGCTGTGAAGAGTTCCATAAGTCTGCTCGTCGTTATGTCAAAATTCGGTGTCGTTGCTACATTAGCGAGAAAATGGCAGAAAAACAAGCGAAAGTGGACGAAGCCACATTGAACGCAAATTTTCCCACTTTTCGCACAACCCTCCACAAAATTCTTAAAACTAAGAAAATCTCGATAGCCATCTATCCGCAATCTCCCTGTTTTTATTAGCTCTTACAGCATAGCACGGTATTTGCCTTTGAGGTAAGTAGATTGGCTGTTTTCTTTCATATATAATAGGAGAAGTTGAATGAACCGCAAAATGGTCATACTTGACGGCAACGAAGCTGCCGCGTATGTCGCGCACAAAACGAATGAGGTGATTGCCATTTATCCGATCACGCCGTCGTCGCCGATGGGGGAATGGGCGGATGCGTGGTCCGCCGTCGGCGAGAAAAATATTTGGGGCACGGTGCCGATGGTGACGGAGATGCAAAGCGAAGGCGGCGCTGCCGGCGCGGTGCATGGCGCGTTGCAAACCGGCGCGCTGACGACGACGTTTACCTCGTCGCAGGGACTCATGCTGATGATTCCCAACATGTATAAAATTGCCGGCGAATTGACGTCGACGGTTTTTCATGTCGCGGCGCGTTCGTTGGCGGCGCAGGCGTTGTCCATTTTCGGTGATCATAGCGATGTGATGGCGGTGCGCGGTACGGGCTTCGCGATGTTATGCGCGGCCTCGGTGCAGGAAGTGATGGATTTCGCGCTCATCGCGCAGGCGGCGACACTCGAATC
This sequence comes from bacterium, assembly GCA_050732275.1. Classification (GTDB taxonomy): domain Bacteria; phylum Zhuqueibacterota; class Zhuqueibacteria; order Zhuqueibacterales; family Zhuqueibacteraceae; genus Zhuqueibacter. The sequence continues at coordinate 28 of JBOHQZ010000376.1, read as the reverse complement.
GCGCGTGCCGTTTCTACATTTCTTCGAT
>JBOHQZ010000375.1:0-6608 GCA_050732275.1 bacterium | reverse complement strand
AAAACGCGCCCGCGCTTCACTCGACGCCGCGCGTTTCCGTGCTCGTGCCCGCGCGCAACGAAGAGAACAACATCGGCGCCTGTCTCGATGGGTTGATTCAACAAGATTATTCCGCGCTTGAAATTCTCGTACTTAACGATGATTCGACGGACAAGACTGCCGAAATCGTACAGGTGTTTGCCGTGCAAGATCTGCGCGTGAAACTATTTGAAGGCGAGCCGCTGCCAGCGGGCTGGCTCGGAAAAAACTGGGCGTGTCATCAACTCGGTGAAAAAGCGACGGGGGAAATTTTAATCTTTACGGATGCCGATACTCGAATCGCGCCGCAAGCCGTAACGCACACTGTGAGTTGGATGCAACAGTTGCGTCTCGGCATGCTCTCGGCTTTTTGTCATCAGCTCACCGAGACTTTGCCGGAAAAACTGGCGGTGCCGGTGGTCAATATGTTGGTTTATAGTTATCTGCCCTTGTGGCTGACGTATTACAGCAAATCTGCTTCGCTGGCTGCAGCGAATGGCCAATGGCTTGCATTCACCCGCGAAGGGTATCGCAAAATCGGCGGGCATCGCAGCGTTCGCGATCAAGTTGTCGAAGACGTCGAATTGAGCCGGTTGGCAAAATGCAGCGGCGAGAAGATACTCGCCGTCTCGGCCAAAGACGAAGTATTCAGCCGCATGTATAACTCGGCGCAGCAAGTTTGGGAGGGTTATTCCAAAAATCTTTTCGGCTTGATGCGTTTTAAAGCGGCACCGTTTTTCATCATTTTGATGTTGCTCTTGATGATTCACGTTGTGCCGTATTTTCTCGTTTTTTTCAAGCAGGTAGCTGCGCTCGCACTGGCTGGCGTCGCGATGAACGTCGTCATTCGCCTCATTCTCGCCATCAAATTTGCGCAACCGCTTTTAGCTGGCGTGTTGCTTCATCCGGTGGGAATTGCTTACACGATCTTGATCGGCTTGAATTCCTACCGCTGGCACAAGATGAGAAAGATAAAATGGAAAGGACGGTTCGTCGAAGTTGGCGCATCATGCGAGTGAGTCGACAACAGATCGTGGTTGTACTGCTTTACGTTTTTCTTCTTGCCGGCGGACTGTGGCATGTTCTCGGCGTTTTGCAGAGGGAAATGCGCCTGCTGGCAGCGCCGATGATCGTGATGCTGTGCTTGTTGCTTTGCTTCGAGTATCTTCGTCAATTGCGAGTTGACGCTACCTCATCGAATCATGTTAGTCAAAGATTCGTGCTTTGGAGTCTCTTCGTTTTAATCGGTGGTTTCTGCATCGAATTGGCGGGTGTGAAAACCGGCGTGATTTTCGGTTCTTATTTTTATGGTGAAACTTTGCAGCCGGCGTTGTGGGGAATTCCCCTCGCCATCGGATTCGCGTGGCTCGGCATGATCATCAGCGCCGCGGTCATCTCGCAACGTTTGCTGCCCGCGCGTTTTTCGAGCCGGCCACTTTTAATTGCGACCTGTATTGCCATGTTGACGGTGATCTTCGACGTGTTCATGGAACCGGCGGCCATGAAACTCGGTTATTGGACTTGGCATGAAGGCGTCGTGCCCTGGCGCAATTATCTCGCCTGGTTTGTTTTCGGATTCATTTTTTCGTATATTGGCTTGCGTTTGGGATTATTGATGGAGAAATCCTCGCCGCTCGCGATGCATGCGTATGTGGCGCAACTTGGCTATTTCATGTTGGTAAAATTGGCTTAACCCTGAGGAGGGAGCTTTATGCAAAGTCTGCGATTTTTATTTTGGCTCGGCGTGTGCTTGCTGCTATATAGTTGCAGTGCGTCGAATCCCCATGATCAATTGCACGCGCTCTTTGATGAAGAGTGGAATTTTCGATTGGCCGAAGATCCGCTTTTTGCGACATCCGCCGGTTATCATCAATATGACGACCGCCTGCCACAAGTGACGATAGCGGATGAGGGGCGTCGCGCGCAATTTTATCGCGGGCTGCTCGGAAAGCTTGAGAAGATCGAGCGCGCGCAATTGCGTCACGATGATCGGATTAATTTTGATATTTTTAAAATGCAATTGCAGGACAATCTTGACGATTTTGAATACAAAACCTATCTGATTCCTTTCACCGTCGATGCCGGTTTTCATATCGGCTTTGCCAGGTTGCCGAATCAAATGCCTTTCACGACGGCGCAGGATTATGAAAACTACATCAAACGCCTGCAGGCCTTTCCGGATTATGTCGCGCAACATATCGATCTCCTGAAGGAAGGACTCAAAACCGGTATGACCATGCCGCAGGTGGTTTTGCAAGGCTTCGACGTTACAATGACGACGCATGTGGTTGATGATCCGGCTAAAAGTGTTTTTTACGCGCCGTTGGCGAAGTTCCCTACGACAATGTTGGCTGACGAACAAAATCGGCTCCGGCAATCCGGTGAAGCCGCGATTCGCGAAAGCATTGTTCCAGGCTATCACCGGTTGCTCGAATTTATGACGAATGAATACATTCCCAACGCGCGCGCGACCATCGGCGCTTCGGAGCTGCCCAATGGCCGCGATTATTATGCGCAACGCATTCGCCATTTCACCACGCTTGCTATGAGCGTTGACGAAGTCCATCAGCTTGGACTCAGCGAAGTGCAGCGCATTCGCAGCGAGATGATGGAAATCATCAAACAGGTTGACTTCACTGGAGATTTTGCGGCGTTCCTGAAATTTCTGCGCACCGATCCGCAGTTTTACGCCAAGACACCGGAAGCGTTGTTGAAAGAGGCATGTTACATCGCCAAGCGCATGGATGGAAAATTGCCTTCACTCTTCAAAACGTTGCCGCGCTTGCCATACAGCGTCCAAGCTGTTCCAGCGCATCTTGCGCCCAAGTATACCGGCGGGCGATATGTCGGACCGGCCCTTGGCAGCACCGAGCCTGGTTATTACTGGGTCAACACCTACGCTTTGGAAAATCGCCCGCTCTACGTTCTCGAATCGTTGACGCTGCACGAGGCGGTGCCAGGACATCATTTGCAAACCGCGCTAGCGCGCGAATTGGAAGGCTTGCCGAATTTCCGCCGCTTTTTATATCTCTCGGCCTATGGCGAAGGCTGGGGACTTTACTCCGAGCGACTGGGACTCGAAGCCGGATTCTATACGAATCCTTACAGCAATTTTGGTCGTCTCACTTATGAAATGTGGCGCGCCTGTCGTTTAGTGGTCGATACCGGCATTCACGCCAAAAGCTGGACGCGCGAACAGGCGATGGATTTCTTGGCATCCAATACCGCGTTGTCGCTGCACGAAGTTCGGACCGAAACCGATCGCTACATCTCGTGGCCGGGGCAAGCGTTGGCGTATAAAATCGGCGAGCTGAAGATTCGCGAGTTGCGCCGCCGAGCCGAAGAGGCGCTCGGTGAGAAATTTGATGTGCGGGAGTTTCACGAGGTGGTGTTGAGGAACGGGGCGGTTCCGCTGATGGTGTTGGAGGGTGAGGTGAATGCGTATATTCGGGGAAAAATTTCGAATTAAAACTTAGAGCGCCAAACTAAATGTCATTCTGTAAGAATCCTTTTTAAATCTCGAGCATCATCTTGGAGAGTAAAAAAATTCCTGCGGAATGACAGGAGGTTTTGATATGGATAGAACAACAATAGCATCCAACAAGGGAATCGTAATTGGCCTGACCATCATCTTGGTTTGGGCGGCCAGTTTGATTTTCTTGCTATCCATCAATTTTGCGAAGACGCCGCTCGTTGGAATTGTTTCAGCGATTTTGCTGCAGACCTTCCTTTATACCGGCTTGTTTATCACTGCCCACGACGCCATGCACGGGCTTGTCGCGCCGAAGCACAAAAGATTGAACAATTTTATTGGAACGCTTTGCGTGATTTTGTATGCGCTCTTTTCTTTTCAACGGCTCCGTAGTGAGCATCACAAACATCACGCGCATCCTGGCAGCGAAGACGATCCTGATTTTCACGACGGCGAGCATCGCGGTTTCTTGGCGTGGTATTTTCATTTCATGAAAATGTATGTCACTTGGCGGCAAATCGCCGGCATGGCCATTGCCTTCAATATCATGCTGCACCTTTTTAAAATTTCTCAATTGAATCTCGTGCTGTTTTGGGCCGCGCCGGCGCTGCTGAGCACACTGCAGTTGTTTTATTTCGGCACGTATCTGCCGCACCGCGAACCGGCGGGTGGCTATGACAATCCGCACCGCGCCAAGAGCAATGAGTTCTCGGTTTTGTGGTCGTTCATTACTTGCTATCATTTCGGCTATCATTGGGAGCATCACGAGTTTCCTTATGTGCCGTGGTGGAAACTGCCGATGATCCGAAGAGAAATGATGAAAGAAAAGTTTTAACACAAGAATGAAAATTCGCCAACGGCTAGAAACAACGCAACTGATAAAAACAAATTTCTCATCCGTTGGGTTGTTTCTATCCGTTGGGAATCTTTCCGAAAAGGATTGGCTATTGAGAAATATTTTGTTTTTAGCTATGTCACATCAGAATTCCAATGCACATACCCAGACGGCTAAAATTCGTCTCGGCGTGAGTACTTGCCTCTTGGGCGAAAATGTGCGTTTCGATGGCGGGCACAAGCACGATCAATATCTCACCGGTACTTTGGGCAAATTTGTCGAGTGGGTGCCGGTTTGTCCGGAAGTCGAAATCGGTCTCGGCACGCCGCGCGAATCGCTGCACTTGGCCGGTGATCCGGAAGCCCCGCGTTTGGTGACGACCAAAACGAATCGGGATTACACGGATGCGATGCTGAAATTCGCGCATGCTAAGATGGAACAGTTAAGACGGCTGCATCTGAACGGCTATATTCTGAAAAAGGATTCGCCGAGTTGTGGCATGGAACGTGTGCGCGTGTATTTGGCCAAAGGCATGCCGGCGCGCAACGGTGTCGGCTTGTATGCGCGCGTTCTCATCGAGCAGATGCCGCACTTGCCGATCGAAGAAGAAGGCCGTTTGAACGATCCCAAGCTGCGCGAGAATTTCAAGGAATTGCAAGCCACTATCGAAAATTATCGAACGGGCTTGTTGCCGCTCGTTGTGCCGATGACGCTCATCAAACATTATCTCAACAAGTTCGAGGTTCCGTACATTCAGAATCAGGTTTACTTGCATCCGCACCCGAAGGAGTTGATGCTGCTCAATCATGTGTGGGCGGACAGCGGACAGCGGAGAGCCAAGGGCTGAAGGCATAGAGCTTTGTGTGCTATGCTCCATGCCCTCTGCTCTACGTTCTAAGCCCTCGGCCCTATGCAAAGCCAATTCATCTATTCTTCAATTATCCCAGCGCCGCTGAAAAAAGTCTGGGCGCTATACGCTGATGTCAACACCATCAACGAAATCAGCCCGCCCTTCGCGCGGGTAAATTTCGAGCGCGTCAATTTGCCGCTGCGAGCCGGTTCGGAGATTATCTTTGTTGGGAAGTACCCACCGCGCTTGCGCTGGCATGCGAGAATAGATGAGTTTGTTTCCAACTCGCATTTTGTTGATGTGCAGGTGGCGGGTCCCTTCGCAGAATGGCGGCACCAGCATATCTTCAACGCCCGCGGCGACACAACCGAGATGATCGACCAGGTAATGTTTCGCATGAAAGGCGGGCGAGTTCTCAATATGCTGTTCGCGTCTTTGACTAAGATGATTCTTCGCGCTTATTTTTCATACCGGCATCGCCGGACAAGGCTGTTATTGGTTAAACTGCCCGTTGTAACAGGGACATAAACCAGCTTGCTTTATTCTGCGGCTTTTACTATATTTCTGTGGATACTTCGGAGTTAAAACCATGTCGAACCGTTACCAAAAACTTTTTGATCGTCTCCAGGAATTGGGCTTTTCCGATAGCCAGATCGCGGCTTTAACTTATTCGTCGGAAAGAACCGTGCAAAACTGGCGTCGCCGCCGCAGCGAGCCAAGTCCGCTCGTGGTGCAACAATTAGCCAGGGTTATCAGAATCGTTGAAGACTTGAGAAAGCTCATCAATCCCATCGCTTTTAACGATTGGTTTTTTCAATCCAATCAATTTTTAGGAAAATCTCCTTACCAGGCAATCATCGATGGTGATTATGACAAATTGCAGCATCTCACCTTAAGTTTACTGGAAGGATCGTTTGCTTAGTCTGCGTTTTTCCGAATTCAGCGGCATCGTTTGGCGACATACGGCAGTTGTGCAACCTCCTTTGGATATGCTGCCCAACGCTTCGCGTGGAGGCCGCTTCAACCCCGCATTTTCTTTTCCGATGCTTTATACTTCGATTAGCGTTCGGGGAGCGAAGGCTGAGTTTATTAAATCAACAAGAGCATACAAAGTTGCTCCCGAATCACTCTTGCCAAGAATGTTCCATCAGCTCGAAATCAGCCTTCAGAAGGTTGTCGATCTGACCGACAAGAGAAATCGAAGATTTCTTGGCTGTTCTTTTGAAGATCTAATTGGAAATAACTGGACGCCCACCCAGAAAATCGGCATAAAATTGCGCAATATTTGCGATGCGATTTTGTCTTATTCCGCCGCCGATCTGAAGCACAAGAATTTAAATCTTTACATTATCAACTCTACCACTGTTTCTGTCGTCACTTCAACCGTGATACGAACGATGTCTGATTGGGATTACCCCAAGCCGGTTATGTGA
>JBOHQZ010000374.1:0-6615 GCA_050732275.1 bacterium | reverse complement strand
CGGCACGCTATCCGTTCTGGCTATTTTGGCCTCTTCTCTGACTGCGGGCACAGGCGTCGTCATCGTCAGCACCCAAACCACGACGGCCAAGCCCGAAGACAAGATGACCAACAAAACTTACGTGGATAGCGACCGCATGCGCATGGAGGCACAAGCCATGGGTGGAACCCAAATCGTCATTTTCCGCCAGGATAAAGGCCTGTTCTGGATCATCGACCAGAAGGGCAAAACTTATATGGAAATCACCAAACAGGATTTCCAGCAAATGAAAGCGAAGATGAACGAAGCGAAAACGATGATCGACGAGCAGACAAAACATCTGACGCCGGAGCAAAAGCAGATGATGGAGAAGATGATGCAAAGCCGTGGCATGCCGGCGATGCAGCCGGCGGGCGCAGCCAAAATCACGTACAAAAAAGCCGCCTCCGGCGAAAAAGTGAACCAGTGGGTTTGCGCCAGATACGAAGGCTACCGCGAAGACAAAAAGATCAAGGAGGTGTGGACCACCGATTGGAAAAGCCTCGGCCTGACACCAGAAAGCTTCAAGGTGATGAAAGACCTCAGTGAGTTTTTTGCAGAATTTGCCAAGGATATGGCGTCATCCTTTGACAAGATTGGCTCGGAAGAATGGGAGAAGCAGCAGGGCTACACCGGCATTCCGGTGAAAACGCTCTCCTATATGGATGGAAAGCTCCGTGCTGCAACCGAAGTTACGGAAGTCAAGCAAGAAAGCTTGGCCGCCGCTCTTTTTGATCTGCCCACCGGCTTGACGAAAAAAGAAATGCCGTTCAAGCAGATGCCGTCGATACGCCAATAATCGGAGCAAAGTCCGACTTGGGTAATGGGATTTGCAAAACTTGAAAGGCCGTCGCGCCCAAGTCGGACTTTATTGGCGGCTACGATAAGCCACTCGCAGCACATTCTACTTGACATTGCCAAATTCGATTGATATATTGCCCACCAGCGCGATTCCCGTTGATTTTGTTCAATTATCGTTGTGTGTTATTAATTCGTTCGTTGAGCAGCAAAAAGGCTTGCCGCGGTAATGTGGTGATGCTTGAGCGCTGTTCATTTTTTATGTGATCGGAGGAAAATTTTTTATGGGAAATTTTTTTTGGCTTTTTCTCGGTGCGCTGGCGCTCGGAGCTTGCCGCCAGCAGCAACCCGCAGCTACGGCGACGCCATCCGGTTTGCGGAAAATTCCCTACACCGACTCGCAAACAGTGGAACAAATACGGCAAAGCGGCGTGAAAATTCTCGTGCAACAGCCGGATTATCTCATTGTGTACAGCGACAGCTCCAGCGTGCAAGCCTTGCAAGCGCTCACTGTAACGCCACAATCAGCCACCGAGGCTGATTTGGTGCAACGGCTCGTGCAAATTCATTTTACCGGCCAGGCGCAACTGCAAAAAATCGTCGATCTCGGCGTCGACCTTTGGCACGTCGAAGGCGATTCCGCCACAGTGCGGGCTTATGATCTGCACCTCGAGAAATTAAAACAAGAAGGCTTCACGTATCGAATTTTGAAAATGGACGCCAGCGTCAAGGAGGACAAATGAACTCGTACGCAAACCTTCCAACACGAATACGTCTTGCCCTCGCCGCCCTCATCGTAACATTGCTGCTGGCAGGCGGGCGCTGTGGCAACGGCGGCGGTCCCACCAATCCGGATGCCGGACTTTATCATACCTACGCGGAAATCGATAGCGAGCTACACGCGCTGGCGGCCGCGCATCCGCAAATTGCACAAGTGAATTCGCTGGGAAAATCCGTCGAGGGCCGCGATCTGTGGGCGATCAAAATCAGCGACAACGTGGCGCAGGACGAGCCGGAAGCCGAAACGGTTTTTCTCGGCGGCCATCACGCGCGCGAATGGATTGCCGTGGATGTGCCGTTTCTCATCGCCAGCCGTCTGGTGAATCAATATGGCACGGATACGACCATCACGCGCTTGGTGAATCAAGCCGAAATTTGGATCGTGCCCATGGTGAATCCGGATGGGCATCAGTATTCGGTGACCAACGATCGGCTGTGGCGAAAAAATCGCCGCAACAACGGCGATGGCACGTTTGGCGTGGATTTAAATCGGAACTACAGTTACCAATGGGGCGGGCCCGGCTCCTCGGGCGATACGTTTTCCGAAATTTATCGCGGCCCCTCGGCGTTCTCCGAGCCGGAGACGCGAGCCGTGCGTGATTTTCTCCAACAGCGGCAAACCAAGGCGCTGATTTCTTACCATAATTTTTCACAGCTCGTTCTCTATCCTTGGGGATATACGAATAGTCCGGCGCCCGATGAGCCGCTGCTGCAAAATCTCGCGGTCGCGATTGCGGATCGCATCCGTGTCGTGCATGCCGTCACGTATACGCCGCAGCAAAGCTCCGATCTCTATCTTGCCAGCGGCGACACGACGGACTGGCTTTATGGCGAGTATCGCGTCCCCAATTTTACCATTGAATTGCGTCCACGCTCTTCTTTTCCCGGCTTCGAGCTGCCGGAAAGCGAGATCACGCCGACGTTTGAAGAAAATCTGCCAGCGGCTTTGTTTCTCGTCAACTGGGCGATTCAGCAGGGTACGCCCCCGACGATTTGAGCAATTTGGCATTGACCTTTTTCGTTTGATCGACTATTTAATGAATTCAAGAAAATTTCTTCCGTGAGAGTTCCATTCCGTGAGCGATCTTTTTGGTTGCGGCTCGTCGGCGTTGGGGGGAGAATGTTTTATTTTGAAGAGATACACCGATGACCTCCGTGATCATCCCGACTTTCAACCGCGCCGCTTTCCTGCGGGAGGCCATCGACTCGGTGCTGGCGCAAACGGAAAAGGATTTCGAGCTGATCGTTGTGGATGACGGCTCGACCGATCACACACGCGATCTGGTTGCCGAATATGGCGATCGCATCCGCTACTTTTTTCAACCCAACGCCGGCGCCTCGGCGGCGCGCAATTTGGGCATTCGCCATGCACGCGGCAATTTCATGGCGTTTCTGGATTCCGACGATCTTTGGCTTCCTAAAAAGCTCGCACGCCAAATGCAGTGGATGGCGGCGCATCCCGACATTCTGCTTTGCTATACCGACGAGATTTGGATTCGTCGCGGCGTGAGGGTCAATCAGAAGATGATTCATGCCAAAGCCGGCGGGCAGATTTATCCGTTGTGCCTGCCGCGTTGCATCATCAGCCCGTCCTCGGTTCTCATGCGGCGCGAGTTGTTTGACGCCGTCGGCCTGTTTGATGAGCAGCTTCCGGTTTGTGAAGATTACGATCTTTGGCTGCGCGTTGCCGCACGGTTCGAAGTCGGGTTCATTCCGGAGCTGTTGATCGTCAAACGCGGCGGCCATTCCGATCAGCTCTCGCAGCGAGACTGGGGCAATGATCGATATCGTGTGACCGCGCTGGGCAAAATTTATGCAAGCGGCGTGTTGGACCAAACTGCCCGCAAATTGACGGCGGCAATGATTTGCCTCAAATGCAGGGTTTTGGAAAATGGTTTTCACAAACGACAAAAACTGGGTGAAGCAAAATTTTATGCGGATTTAAAAGAGCAGTTTTGCCAAACGTATTTCGATGCGGAGGAGAAAACGGGGTTCATCACAACGGCGCCCAATATTGAAAAGCGGATGTCATGGCGTGTGTAATCGGCGCCGCGACGGTGTGGTTTTGAACCAGGCAAAGGAGGTGGATGATGGTTCATATTCAAAAAATCCTTTTTCCGACCGATTTCTCCGACACCTCGAGCGCCGCGCTCGGCCATGCGCTTATGTTGACGCACCGCTTCGACGCGACGTTGACCATGCTGCACGCCGCCACCGCCGACGAGACGGCCAAAGACCTCCGTTTCCCGGAAGTCAATCCCGCGGTGGATGAATTTGAGGATACGCTCGCCGAGCAATTGGCGCAAATTATTGGCGCCGAGCCTCCCCGCAAGCTGCGCATCGATCGTGTGGTGCATCAAAACCAGGAGCCGGTGCAAGAAATCTGCAATTTTTCCGGCACAAACAATATTGACCTGATTATCATGGGCACGCACGGCCATACCGGACTGAGCCATTTGCTCTCCAGTAGTATAACGGAGCATGTGGTTCGCAGCGCCAACTGCCCGGTGATGACGGTCAAAGCCGGCAAGCAATCTTCAGAGGCGGCGCCCTATTTTGATATTCTCGTTCCGGTTGATTTCTCGCCGTACTCGCAGAAAGCGTTGCGTTATGGCCGCACGCTGGCGCACGCCTTCGAAGCGAACCTGCATCTGCTGCACGTTCTCGACCAGCCGATCCATCCGGCGCACTATGGCCTCGGCGACGATTTGTTGATGCGGCTCAATCCCGAAGTGCAGCGTCGCTCTCACGAAGAAATGGAGAGATTGGTTTCACAGCTCGGTGCGGAAGTAAAATGCCAAACCCACGTGCGCGAGGGCCGCGCCTATAGTGAAATCGTTCGCTTCGTGCAAGAGGATGAATGCGATCTCGTCGTCATGGGCACGCACGGGCTGAGCGGATTGGAGCACTTTCTGCTCGGCGGCACCACCGAAAAAGTCATGCGCCACGCGTCGTGCCCGGTGCTGGCAGTGAAATTGAAGGAAAGAGATTTTGTGGGGTAAAGCGGGGCAAAAACGATAATCAGAATTTTGTTATTCGGTTTCAACCCCGGCAAAAATGGTTTTCACCGACAATTCGAAGCCAGGCAAAAGATTCGGCGCGGTTAAAACGTCGTTCACGGTGTGTTTGCCTTTGGTGGTGCAAACCAAGACTTCGCGGGTGCTGGTGATAACGACCCAAACGAGTTGTGCGCCTTGTCGCAAGTACTCATCGACCTTTTCCATCGTGGCCTCAAAACTATCCGTCGGCGACAAGATTTCCACTGCCAGATCCGGAGCCATCGCCGGATAATGAAGCCAGTCCTTTGGCAAGCGCTCTTTGACAATAAAGCTCACATCCGGAATGCGAGCATGGTCATCGCGTTCGGGCCAGAGCTTATAATGGGCTTCCGTGAAAGCCGTGCCAATTGGATTTTTCTTTAAATAAATATAAAGCTCGCCGCCAACCGCTAATTGAATAGCAGCATGTAAAGGATTGGCCATTTTGAAAACCACCTTTCCGTTGTAAAGCTCGGCAGGCATGGGAAGCGACATTTGCTCCAATTCGTCGATCGTGACATCGGTGCGTTGTTCGAGCGGCAATTTTTTATTGGCGAGAATACTTTCGCCTGCCGTGTAGGATTTGGTGGTTTCAGCGGGTGCTATCGAGATGGAATTGGCCATAACCACTCCAAAAATAATTTGAAAATCCAGCATGCCTTCAACTACCTTAAAATAAAAAATAAATAGGAAAATAGCAATTGAAAAATTGGCCTTGCCAAAATCAAAACACGGTTGTATCTTGTGTCAAAAGCAAGCTGAGAGAATGAACTCGTCACTGTCATGAAATCCAAACCATCCAAAACCAACCACAAAGTTTTCATTGCCGACCGCGGCAACGTGCAATTTTGGTATCCGCACGATTGGAAATTCACGCCGAAAAACAGCGGCATCATCAAGCTGGAAGATCCCGGCGAAGATTGCATTTTGGAGATTTCTTACTTGCCGCTGCCGCAGGTCGATATTCCGCTGCCCAGCCCGAAGCAACAACTTTGGATGGTGATGCAGAAAGACGCCATTGCCGCCAAAGAAGAGGATATCCAGGTTTCGGAGCGCAACGGCCAATTTACGGCTTGCGTCGAATATTCCTACGAAGATCATATCGAACATCGCGAAGCGCGCCGGTTTATGGCGATTGTGAGCAACCGGCTTTTTCAATCGCTCATCACATTTTGTTTTTGGCCGGAGCATGCGGCGCGTTTGAAGCCGGCCTTGCAAATGGTGCTGGATAGTTTCGTGCTGGGCACGGGTTTTCAATACGCCTCGCCGCAGCAAGCTTTGCAAATTTTGACGGCAAAAAATTGACAGGTTAGCCTGTTCGCCGGTTTGCCAGTTAGCCGATTATTGCTAATGCGGGTCAAGATTTTGGATTGTTAATCCTAACATTGTCACGGCTTGCTTTTTGCCTTTTGCTATTTGTTTTTTGCTATTTGCCTTTTGCCCCATGTCCGTTGCACAACATCTGAAGATAAAACTTTCCGAATACGATGAACGTATTCGCACGTTTATTCCGAATTACGAAGAGTTGCTCGGTGAGGTGGCGGCGACAATGGCGTTGGTTGAGAAAAAGCCACCCACGATTGTCGATCTCGGCATCGGCACCGGCGCGCTGTCGGCGCGTTGTTTGGGAATCTCTCCCCAAGCCCGTTTGGTGGGCATTGATTCCGATCCGGATATTCTGGCTTTGGCTCGGCGCCGTCTTTTGCAAAAGCGAGCTCATCATCCAACTTTGATTCGAGGGAGTTTTCTCGAAAACTCTTTGCCGCGTTGCGATGCGATGGTTGCAACCCTCGCCTTGCATCACATTGCCGCAGCGAAAACCAAGCAGCGTTTTTACGCCAAATGCTTTGCCGCCTTGCGCCGCGGCGGCATTTTTGCGAATGGCGATTGCATGATGGCAGAAAAGCCGAAACTCTCTCAACGCTACATGGAAATTTGGCAAAAGCATCTGCGCCAATTTTATAGCTTGCCTCAGACACAA
>JBOHQZ010000373.1:0-6627 GCA_050732275.1 bacterium | reverse complement strand
TGCAGGAGGCCGGATGGGAGTTCCACTCGCACGGCCTCGATCACCGGCCGATGACGGATTTGATGCCGGATGAGCAAAAAGCCGAAATCTGCATTTCCCGGCAGCGTTTGTCCGCGCGTCTGGGCCACCCGGTGGAATTTTTCTGTTATCCTTTTGCGAAATTTAATTCGGAGGTGCAGAAAGTCGTGCGCGCCTGTGGCTATCGCGGCGCTTGCGGCGGCCCGCCCTTCGATGTTACCGGGCCTGTGGATGATTTCGCCATTGGCCGCACCGAAATTTTGTGGGGTGATTCGTTCCGCCAATTCGTTTTCAAAATCGAGCACGGATTGGGTTATTATTTCCACGCCAAAAAGCAGCTTGGCAAATTAAAGCGCCGGCTGCTCCCTGTGTGATAGAAGAGTTGTCATTCCGTAGGAATTTTTTTTGTTTTCCGGCAATCCGCCTGAAATATAAAAGGGTTTTTCCTGAATGATATCGCATAGAAGTCAGCGACGAGATTTTGCTCAATTAATTTTCCCAGCAAAGGAGGCTATTGCATGAATGTGTTAATCACCGGCGGCGCCGGATTTGTCGGCTCGCATCTCGCCGAAGCGTTATTGCAACGGGGCCAGCACGTCACCATCATCGACGATCTTTCCACCGGCCGCATGGAAAATTTCGCGCACCTCCGCGCCCTTCCGCATTTTCGTTTTGCCATCGAAACGATCATGAACGAAGCCGTCATGGACCGGCTCGTCAGCGAGTGCGACGTGATCTATCATCTCGCTTCCGCCGTCGGCGTCGAGCTGATTGTCAACCGGCCTGTTGAAGTGATCGAGCGTTGTATTTTAGGCTCCGAAGTCGTTCTCAAAATCGCCAACCGCTACAAGAAAAAAGTGCTCATCACCTCGACCTCGGAAGTTTACGGCAAGAGCAGCAAAGTGCCGTTCAGCGAAGACGACGACCGCATCCTCGGCCCCACCACCAAAAGCCGCTGGAGCTATTCCTGCTCGAAAGCCATCGACGAATTTTTGGCGCTGGCCTATTTGAAGGAAAAAGGCTTGCCGGTCGTGCTCGTGCGGCTGTTCAATACCGTCGGCCCGCGGCAGAGCGGCCAATACGGCATGGTCGTGCCGCGCTTCGTGCAAGCGGCCCTCAATAACCAGCCGATTCGCGTTTATGGCGATGGCATGCAGTCGCGCTGCTTCGGTTATGTTGGCGACGTGGTCAACGCCATCATCGCGCTGATGAATAATTCCGATGCCGTTGGCCAAATTTTTAATATCGGCAGCGATGAAGAGATTTCCATCATGGATTTGGCTAAAAAGGTCAAAGCCATCACCGGCAGCCAATCTGAAATTGTCAAAATTCCCTATGAAGAAGCTTACGAGCAAGGCTTCGAGGACATGGCCCGGCGCGTGCCTGATCTCGCCAAAATCAAAAAGCTCATCGGCTACACGCCCAAAGTCAAGCTCGACGAAATCATTGCCCGCGTGCGGGATTATTTCTTGGAGCAGCGGCAAAGCACCAAGCCCTCGGAGACGAACGGGCAATTCACCTGGCGCATGCACGAGCAATCGCCGGCGGTGCTTTAAATTGTTTTGCCCAAAATCGTTTTGCCTTTTAATGCCTTTTCGTTGTGAAAATTAAAGCACAGGCTTTTTTCGTTGCGGTTCCCTTTTTGTTGCAAAAATTAAAGCAGCATGAACATAAAAAAAGAATGGCCCCGCCGGTTGCGGATTTTGCAAATCGTCGACGGTTTTCGCATGGGCGGCGCGGAAAATAAGTTGTGGGAGCTGATCGAGCGTCTTGACACCAAGAAGTACGAGATCGTGCTCGCCAACGTCGGCCCCACTGGACCGCTGCAAAGCCGGTTTGAAAAACTCGGCGTCGAGATGTTTCATTTTCCCCGGCGCTTTAGTTTTGATCCGTTGCCCTTGTTGCAGCTTCGCCGCATGATTCGATCGCGCCAAATCGACGTGATTCAAACCACGTTGCTCTGGGCCGACATCATCGGCGGATTCGCGGCTTGGTTGTCCGGCGTGCCGGCGATGATTTCCTGGGAAACCGTAACGCACAACGGCGATCCCTATCACAACAACTTCCAGCGCCGTTTTGGTTACGAGTGGGCAATGAAGCATTGCGATCTCATCGTCGCCGTCTCGCGCGAAGTGGGCGACTCGGTTCAGCAGCAACGCCGCATTTCACCCCAAAAAATCCGCGTGATTCACTATGGCGTGGATTTGCAGAAATTTTTTCCGCGCGACAAGAAGGCCAAGCTGGCGAAACGGCGAGAGTTGGGCATCTCGGCACAGGACTTGTTGGTCGCCATCGTCGCGCGCTTGGAGCCTTTGAAAGGGCATCGCTATTTCATCGAAGCTTTTGCGCCGTTGGTGAAACAGTTTCCACAGGTTCAAGCCATTTTCGTCGGCGACGGCTCGTTACGCCATGAGCTGGAGCAGCAAACGCAGCAGCTCGGACTCGGCAGCCACATCAAATTTTTAGGCGTGCGCCAAGACGTGTCAGATATTCTCAGCGCCATCGACCTGTTGGTTTTGCCGGCGCTCGGCGGCGAAGGCTTGCCGAATGTGCTGCTCGAAGGCATGGCGTGCGCAAAACCCGTTATTGCGACACGTGTTGGCGGCGTTCCGGAGCTGGTGCGCGAAGGCGAAAATGGTTGCCTCGTGCCGCCCGAAGACGTGCCGGCTTTGCAAAAAGCGCTTGCCCACGCCATCGCCGATCGCCAACGTTTGAGCCGTATGGCCGCAGCCGCGCGCCGCATTGTGGAGAACGAATTTTCCTTGCGCCTGCAAGTTTCTCGTTTTGAAGAAATTTTTGACCGGCTCGCCACCGAAAAAGTCTTTCAGTCCCGCAACGGCCACGCCGCGTTGGCCTCACGCAAACCACAAACGGCATGAGCGCCTCCCGCCGACTTTTTAAAAACACCGCCACGCTGATCATCGCCAATGGCCTGCAGCCGTTGTTGTCGTTTTATTTGGTGATCACCATCGCCCGCTTGCTCGGCGTCGAAGGCCTCGGGGCCTACTCGACGATTTTTAATTATCAAGCGATCTTTCAAATTCTCGCCGGCTTTGGGCTGAAAAATTTATTGACCCGCGACCTGGCGCAGCAGCCCGGACAAACCGGGCGGTATTTGCTGCACGGTGCGCTCGTCGCCCTGCCGTCTTCACTTCTCAGCATGGCCGCGATGATCGTGCTCATGGCCGTGCTGGGTTATGAGGAAAGCCTTTTCGAGGCGTCGGTGATTTTGAGTCTGTCGTTGGTGGCAGCAGCGTTGATCGACATCTGCGAAGGCGTCGTCGCCGGCGCCGAGCGTTTGGATTTCATCGGCTACACCGCCATCGGTGAAAATTTTCTGCGCGTGGTCATCAGCCTCCTTTGTCTCTGGCAGGGCATGGGCCTGCTTGCCCTGGTCTGGACTTTCACGGCGCTGCGTTTTGTGCGCGTCATTTTCTATCTGATTTTTATTTTGCGCCAATTCGCGCCGCTGCAATTCAAGCTCGATCTTGCATTTGCAAAAAAGCTTGCGCTCGATGCCCGCGTTTTCGCCGCCACCATGGCTTGCGTCACCATTTATTGGAAAGTCGACGTTTCACTGCTCTCCAAATTCGGCAGCATGGAAGACGTTGGCATTTACACCGCGGCGTATCGTTTTTTCATGCTCTCGATGGTGCTGGTGGATAGCTTCGTCAATTCGCTGTTTCCGATGATCTCAAATTTTTTTCAGGCCTCCGGCGAAGCTTTCGAGCGCGCTTGCAAAAAATCGCTGCAGGTGCTGCTGGTGGCCACGGTGCCGGTCACGCTCGCGCTTTCTTTGTTTGCCGAGCCGATCATCCTGCTCGTGTACAAGGCCAAGCTCGCCGCCGCCATTCCGGTTTTGCGCTGGCTGATTTGGGCGCTGATTCCGTATGCCATCTCGCAAATTTTTGCCTACGCGCTCGTCGCCAGCAACAACCAGCGCTACGATTTTTTTGTCAACGCCGCCAGCATGGTTGCGAATATTGTTTTGAATTGGTTTTTGATTCAACGCTATGGCTACATGGGCGCGGTTTGGGCTGCGTTGATTGCAATTTGCATTTACGTCATCTTGCAGCTTCCTTTCGTGCTCACGCGCGTTTTGCACTTCAATTGGAAAACATTGGCCGCCGGCGTGTTCAAAGTTGCAGGCGCTGCTGCCGCCATGGTAACCTTTATTTCGCTGTTCAAAGCCATCTCTTTCTGGGGCGCTTTCCCACTGTCCTTCCTGATCTATCTCACTGCCCTCCTCGCTTTGCGAGTTTTTTCCCGCAGCGATCTCGCCATCCTGTATCGCGTTTTGGGGAAAGCCGCTTAACCTCGAATACGTAATCTTGTCGTGCGATTTTGTAAGGCTGACCGCAGCGCGCTTTTTGCTGCGGCGGGCGAACTTCATTTAAATCAAGTGATCTTGAAAACTTGAATAAAGGTATGAGTTTTGCAAAAAGATTTGTGGCTTTTTATAAATACCCAAAAATTTTAATGGCTGTCGTTTTGGAGAGACATGTGATGAAATTGAGTTTCATAACCATAAAGATTAACCCCAATATGCATTATTCCTTGCGGCGGAATTTGACGGCGAATGCCATAATGATCACAATCGGCATGCTTGCGGCACAAATCCTGTTCGCGGCATCTGTCGTGCGCGCGCAATCGATCTTCGAGCGCGAAAAGCAAAAATGGATGGAGCGGGACGGCAGGCTGCTCGACGGCAATTTTAATCGTGCCTATAACTTTCTTGCTTGGTTCGCCAACGGCACCCAAGAAGAGCATTATAGCGAAGTTCAGCAAGTCATCAACGAGCTGCTCAACGGCGAGTCCTGGTACGGCGGCAATCGCAACAACGCCGTCATCGCGGCGCAGCTTTATTTTTGGCACGGCGACAAGCTGCGCCAGGCGGACAAAGCGAAAGTGCTCGAACGGTTGGAAGGTTTGGTCACCGACAAGAATTATTTCGGTATCGGCAACAGCAACACCGGCATGAACTGCATCACGGCGCGCTATCTGATGGCGCAGTATGACAAAACCGCGCAGGTCGTCTATAATGTGCCCGACAACATTTACGGGCCGCCGAACTTTACGTATAACGGCAAGAGCTACCGCCGTGGCGAAACGTATTCCTCTTACGAGCTGGCGCGCGACTGGCTATATCAATGGTTTGATTTGGTGTTGGACGCCGGCTACCTTCACGGCGAGTTTTTTTCCGAAATCTACACGATGCACTTTATCAATTGCACGGTGACGCTGGCGGACAGCCGTATGGTGCAGGATCCGGAAATGCGCAAGCGCGCCAAACGGCTCACGGATTTTTTTCTGCTCGAGCACGTGGTGAATACCAACGGCCATCACATGGCCGGGCCGTTGGGCCGCTCGTACATGCAGCTTCATCTGGACGGCACGCGCCATCTTTTTTACTGGGGTTGCTATTGGGGCCAGATGTATCCCACATGGTACGGCCATCCGGACGGGCCGTATCTCTCCGAATATAGAATTACCCCGCTGCTCGAAGACATCGGCCGTTACGATGACGAGCCGGACGATTATTGGCATTTGTTGCGTTCCAACGTGCAAGGCGAGCGCAATGTTTTTATCACGAAGCATTTCACGCTCGGCAGCAATCCGGACGACGGCAATTGGCTGCTCGAGATCAACAGCAACGATCCGGGGCGGCACCCCGAGGTCCGTCCGGGATTTCCCTTTCGGATTTGGATGAATGAATATGCCGATGATTTGAACCCCGCAGCTTGCGACGGCGAGTGCTATTCACAAATGGGAATGCACGCCCATCAATATAAAAACGCCATGCTGGTGAAATTGGGCAACGCGCGCCTTCACGAAGCGCTGACCACGAACAAGTGGGACATCGTCGAAAATCACAATAGCGGCTGGCGTTTTTCGCAAGAGGCGCGGGTTGCCGTCGCCATCATGCGCGGCGGCTCCTCGGCGGCGCTGGAAGTCGCGCGAATTGGCATCGACTATCCCTCGTTTGAGGCATTTAAAAATGCCGTACTCACGCGCGCCCGTCTGGAAGACAACGCCTTCGTGACGAGCAAAGGCGACCGCATCGAAGCGCGCTACAACAACACCTCCCAATCATTGGAGACCCATGTCAATGGGCAAGATTATTGGCGCAGCCCCATTCCGCGCTTGGAAGTGACCACGAACCGCGGCGAAAAAGTCGTCGAATGGCAGAACCGCGTCATGACGGTGCGCAAGCACGGCCGTTCGGGAATTTACGATTTCAATCGCTGGACCTATCGCGAAGCCGGCGATGGCACCAACGTCGACTTCAACCCGCCAAAAGTGCCGGGCGGATTTAAGGTGAGTCAGTGAGTGCGGCGGGCAAGCGAAAGTGAAATTTGATCGAAGACAAGGCGCCAGGGTTGCTTCTTCGTGAAATTCATGTAGTCTGCGCCGTGCAAAATTGCATCAAGTCTTAGCTTGTGAGTATTCGTGATGGCCTAGCCATGATATACTCGTTCGATTGAAGAACCCAACTGATTAAAAAATCCGTTGGGTTCTTCAATCCGTTGGAAACCTAAAGTTCAGAATTTTTTTCTAACTTTAGCACCGCCATGGCATCGTGAGTCTCAGGTGGTCTTAATCTATCCG
>JBOHQZ010000372.1:0-6635 GCA_050732275.1 bacterium | reverse complement strand
GTCCCCAATAATATCCAATTGCTCTGCCATCGTTTATGGTCTGAGAATCAGAGGAACAAACGCATTGCTGCTGCCAATGTTGAACAGGCAGTCCGAAATCTCGTTCTCAGCTACGTCCCGCTGTTCGCGGAAATTTGGGATACGTTGACGCTTTTCCAGCAAAAGCTGCTCAAAGCCATCGCGCTGACCGGCGGCGTGGCTCTGGCTTCCGTCCGCAACATCAAGCGTTTCGAGCTGCGCTCTTCTTCCGCCGTCTCGCGCGGCTTGCAGCTTTTGCAGCAAAAAGGCCTGGTGGATAAAGAGAATGCGCATTATGTGTTCACGGATATTTTCTTTGAGAAGTGGGTCACGACCGGGCGATGAACATTAGTTTCTTTAAAGTGAAATCTTTGTAAAAAAAGCAAACTTTTTCACCACAAAGAGCGCAGCAAAGCCGCAACCAAAGCTCAACCACAAAGGCCACAAAGAAGTTTTTCTTTGTGCGCTTTGTGGCCTTTGTGGTGAAAAAAACTTTGCTAAAAAAACAAAGTTTTGTGAGTTTGTATCACAAAGAAAAAGCTTTGTGTTCTTTGTGCCCTTAGTGGTGCATTTGGTTCCGGCTCGTCCCGGTTATGGAAAATCGGCAAACGCGACTTTCACTTTCCGCTTGCATAGCAGCCAATATTTTTTAAATTACTATCCACGGTTGCTTTTGTCAAGGACAGACTTCCCTCACGCTCCAATCTTCGGCGCAAATCATTGCAGGACTGTTCGGCAATCTTCGTTGTTATTGCGATCCTCGTGTAGAAAATCAAAATGATCGGCCAAACTGTCTCCCGCTGTCCGTCTTTTCGGAATCCCACACCTCTGGACAAAATTTAAGGATGCTGCATGCCGGCAAAATACCAGCAGTATGAAAAACAATATCTCGAGGCCTTACGCAATGACGTGATCCCATTTTGGGAGAAACATTCCATCGATCGCGCCCACGGCGGTTACTTCTCCTGCCTCGACCGCGACGGCACGGTTTACGATACGGACAAATTCATCTGGCTGCAGGCCAGGCAGGTGTGGACTTTTTCGATGCTATTCAACCGTCTCGAACAACGCCAGCAATGGCTGGATATCGCCAAGCACGGCGTTGGCTTCTTAAAAAAACACGGCCGTGATGCTGATGGAAACTGGTTTTTTGCGCTGGATCAACAGGGCAAGGCGCTCATCCAGCCCTACAACATTTTTTCCGATTGCTTTGCGGCCATGGCATTCAGCGAGTTTACTCGTGCGAGCGGAGATGAGGCGTGTCGGGCTATTGCGCTGCAAACTTACAAAAATATTCTCGCCCGTCAAGACAACCCCAAAGGCAAATATTCCAAAATTGTGCCCGGCACCCGGCCGCTGCGTTCCTTTGCGCTGCCGATGATACTCGCCAATCTGACAACGGAAATGAGTTGGCTTCTTGAAGGCACGGAAGAGCAGGCCGATACAGCGAGCCTCGTGAACGACATCATGAATACCTTTCTCGATAAAGAACGGGGAATCATTTACGAACATGTGGCGCTCGACGGCAGCCATCCGGATTGTTTCGACGGCCGGCTTATCAATCCCGGCCACGGCCTCGAGAGCATGTGGTTCGTGATGGAGATTGCCCACGAGCACGGCGATCACAAAACGATCGAGCGGGCCGTTGATGTAGCGCTGTCAATTTTGCAATTTGGCTGGGATGAAAAATACGGCGGCATCTTTTACTTTTTGGATGCGGAGGGCAAGCCGCCGCAGCAGTTGGAGTGGGATCAAAAATTATGGTGGGTACACGCGGAGGCGCTTGTCGCCATGCTGATGGGATATGCGCTCACCGGCCGAGAAGCGTGCTGGCAGTGGTTTGAAAAATTGCACGGCTACACATGGAGCCATTTCCCGGATCCGCAGCACGGCGAATGGTTCGGCTATCTGAACCGCCGGGGCGAAGTGCTTTTGTCTCTCAAGGGCGGCAAATGGAAAGGCTGTTTCCACGTGCCGCGCGCGCTGTTCCGCTGCTGGCAGGAGCTCCGTAAATTAGGCGAGGGCAGCGGCGAGAATATTTCATAGCCGTTTTCAATTGTTTTAAAAAACGGGTTTTGCTCACACGCAACAGTAAAACGAACCCCATGTCTCAAACCATCAAAATCTTCCTCGCTTCCTCCGCTGAGCTGAGGGATGATCGTGAACAATTTGAACAGTTCATCGGCCGGAAAAATAAAACGCTCAACGACAAAGGGCGGTTTCTGAAGCTGGAGATTTGGGAAGATTTTATCGACGCCCTGTCCAAAACCCGGCTGCAGGAGGAATATAACAAGAAGCTTCGGGACTGCGACATCTTTGTGATGCTGTTCGCCACCAAAGTCGGCCGTTATACACGGGAGGAATTTGAAGCGGCGTTGAAGCAGTTTCAGGAATCCGGCAAGCCGTGGATTTATACCTTTTTCAAAACCGCGCCGGTCAAATTAAGCGATATTCCGGAAGACGATTTTCTGAGCCTGAAGGCTTTCCAAAAAGCGCTGAAAGAGCTTGGCCACTTCCAAACGGCCTATGAAGACAGCAACGATCTGATTAATCAGTTCAATCGACAGTTGGAACTGCGGGATCCGTTTGCCGACGGCGTCTCCTCACCGGCGCAACCGCCACTTGAAGAGATCATCAAAAAATACTGGCAGCAATTGATTCAGGACCCGGATTTTAACAGCATGGCGGTGATCGGCAAGCGGGAGCGGCAGCGGCTGGAAAATCTTTACGTGCGGCTGCAGGTCACGGCGCACGGCGACAAGACCGGCGTGGCCGAGCGGTTTCACCACCGGAAAGCGGACAAAGCCATTGCCGAAGAGATGATCCCGCATGACATGCCGCCCAATGTGGCGATCAATGCGTTTCAACGTTTTGTCGTGCTCGGCGCGCCGGGCATGGGCAAAACCACGCTGTTTCGTTTTATCGCCTACACCGTGTCGCGGTTGGGCCTCGGACTGGCGCGCAGCGAGGAATTTCACTTAGAGAAAAAGGCGAGTCCGGTTCCCCAGTATTTGCCGTTGACCGAACTGAGCGGCTACGGCGGCGATTTGCTCGGTTGCCTGAAAAATTATCTGCACAAACGCTTCCCCGGCTGCAAGGCGATGATCCCTGAGCTTGAAGCCCTGTTGAAAAACGGCCAATGCCTGGTGCTGCTCGACAGCCTGGATGAAGTGGCGGCCGCCGAACTGCGCCGGGTGAAGGAAAGCATCAAGGGTTTTTTGAATAATTCCGATTGGCAGGACAATAGCGTCCTGCTGAGCTGCCGCGAAGGCAGTTGGAAACGCGACGACGTCAGTCTGGCCTTCCCGGCGGTGCTGCAGATCGTGGACCTCGACGAGGCGGCGATTGGCGAGTATCTGCATCACTGGTTCAGCGCCGAAAATAGCGCGGCGGCGTTGGCGTTGAAGGGAAAAATTTGCTGCACGCCGCGGTTGCAAGCGCTGGCGAGCAACCCCTTTTTGCTGTCGTTGATTGCCTGGCTATCGCAAAGCGATCAATTGCCGGAGCGCCGGGTCGAGCTTTATGTCAAATGCACCGAGGCCCTGCTCGATGAAAAACACAAACCAGAACATGACCGCTCCCCCAGCGCCTTTGGCAGCGATCATGCCGATTTGAAAGCCGGCGTTTTAACCGAGGTCGCCTTTGCCATGATGCAACAAAACCTGCGGGAGATCCCACGGCACAAGTTGCGGGATATCATTCGGGAAGCGCTCGGCTCCAACGACGCCGCAGACGAACGGCCGGGCAAATTGATCGACGAGATTCACCGTGGCAGCGCCATTCTGCGGGAAACCAATGCCGAGCACATTTACGAGTTTCAGCACAACACCTTCCGCGAATATTTCGCCGCGAAAAAATTGGAAAGCGTGCTGGCACCGCTGCTGCGCCAATGGGAAAGCGCCGGCGCGAAAACCAGGCTGGGCGATTTTATCACACAACACGCGGCCAAAATGAACCCGCTGCAGTGGGCGACCGACCCGCTGTGGACTGAAGTGAACCGTCTCACCGTCGGGCTGTTGGAGCATCCGACCCCGGCGCTGGAGCTGTTGTTCGAGGCCGATCCCACTCTCGGCGCCCGCTGTTATCTCGATGCGCACCCCAAGAAAGTCGACCACGACGCCATTAAAAAACTTTGGACCGAGCGCATCGACCGGGAAGAGCGCATAAAAATTGTCCGCGGCATCAAAGAAAGCCTGAAAGACGATCGCGAAGTGCTGGATTTCATTGCCGGCATTTTTCTGACCGGCGAAACCGACAGCGAAGTTTTATATCACTGCGACGAGCTGTTGCTCGCGGCCGGCACGGACGAAGCCCAACGGCTCAGCCGGCGCATGTTCGACCATTGGCCGATGGAACGGCAATATAAAACCCACGAAGCGGCGTTCGAGCAGGACAAATTCTGGCAGCCGGCAGAGATCAAAGGCGGCGCATTCGAGATGGGCGGCGATGAATTTGATTGGGAAAAACCCATTCATTCGGTCAAAATTCCACCGTTCCGCTTGGGGCGCTATGCGGTGACCGCCGGCCAGTATCAGCGTTTTGATCCTGACCATAAGAAACGCAACATGGAAAGGTATGGAGAATTCTTTGAAGATGAAAACCAGCCGGTGATCAATGTGAGTTGGCACGATGCTTACATTTTCTGCAAGTGGGTCGCAGGCCGGCTGCCCACCGAAGCCGAGTGGGAATACGCCTGCCGCGCCGGCACGACTACGCCGTTCAATACCGGCGAGAACCTGACCACCGAGCAGGCAAATTATGATGGAAATTATCCGTACAAAAATTATCCCAAGGGCAAATATTTGGAGAAAACCACGCCGATTGGCAGTTACCCGCCCAATGCGTGGGGGCTTTACGATATGCACGGCAATGTTTATGAGTGGTGCCGGGATTGGTATGGCGAAGATTATTACGAGGTATGCAAGAAGCAAGGAATAGTGGAAAATCCTACGGGGCCGGAAACTGGTTCGTTCCGGGTGTTGCGCGGCGGCTGCTGGGGCGGCCACGCGCGGTATTGCCGCTCCGCTGATCACAACCGCGCCTATCCTGCCGGCCGCGACTTCAGCATTGGCTTCCGCCTGGTGTTCGTCCCGTAGTCAGTTGGCAGCTCGCTCCGGCTTTACCTATGAGCAGACGAGTTGTTTGAGCGTAGTGAGCGAGCGCGAAGGATGAGCGCAAGCGAGCGGAGCGAGAACAACGAGTGGGGTTTGGGGCGCTGCCCCAAAAAAATTTTTTAGAAAAAAACGTAACTGTTTGTAGCGGCGCCTTCAGGCGTTCAACTTTTGTCGGAAGCCCGACGCCTGAAGGCGAAACTACGAACTATTTTCATAAGAATATTTTATAACGATGCAAATAAAATTATTTACCATCCCTGTCGGCGACAGCGGCACCGCGCAGGAGGAAATGAACCGTTTCCTCCGCGGCAACAAGATTTTAGAAGTGCAAAATCAGTTGATCAGCAACGAGAACGGCGCGTATTGGTGCTTTTGCGTTCGCTATATTGAAAAAGCTTTTGTGCCAACCGATGAACACAAAGGCAAGGTGGATTACAAGCAAATCCTCGACGAGGCCACTTTCAAAAAGCTGCGCCGCTATGCGGAGAATTTAATCTCAGGCGTGTGGACGCAACAAGAGTATCAGGATCACGTTCTGCCGCTCATCGCTTTTACGGAACATGCGGAGGCGAAGGAATTTAGAAAGAAAATAATCGCCACTTTTTAGCCCATTGACCGGTCGCTATAATTCCGCCGTTTTTCGATGAATAGACGATTTAAGCGACCGGTCAATATCTATTTGCTGTAAAAAGGGCAGCAATCGTGGGTTCGAACCGGGTGTTGCGCGGCGGCAACTGGAACGGCAACGCGCAGAATTGCCGCTCCGCTAATCGCAACAACGCCAATCCTGACAACCGCAACAACAACATTGGCTTCCGCCTGGTGTTCGTCCCGTAGCTCATAGGTAAAGTCGGAGGACTGCCGCTGAACAGATTGTTGTCCCGTTCGCCGTCAAAAGCGACAAATAACAGTGAAAAATGCCCGGTGCTGGTAGGGCAAATGGATTTTTGTCACGAAGGCTCCGGGCATGGTTTTACCGTAAACTGGAAGGCGGGCTTGATGAACAAGATTTTTGAAGCTCTCGTTGTGCTTTTCAACAATCCGCTGGCTGTTTTTTTCCTCGGAGAAAACTCATGAACGCATTCGATCTTCCCGCTGCGGGGGATATTGCCTTTTATAAAGAAAATGGTTACTGGCTCAGTCCCAAGCTTTTTTCCGATGAGGAGCTGGGAAAATTTCGCGAGCATCATCGCAAAATTGTCGCCGGTGAATACGAAACCAAGCGGCCGCCTTTGAGCCGCGATCCGCAGCCCGGCGACACTTCCAAGCTCGTACAAGTTAACAATGCGTATTGGACGGACGCGACCATGGCCCGGCTGGTGCTCGATGCAAGAATTGGCCAGATCGCTAGCCGGCTCGCGGGCGTAAAAGGCATACGCCTTTGGCATGATCAACTCTTATACAAGCCTCCCAAAAGCGGCGTGGCCGGCAACATCGGTTGGCATCAGGATCAAGGTTATTGGCAATGCCTCGACAGCACCGCCGCGCTGACCGCCTGGGTGG
>JBOHQZ010000371.1:0-6700 GCA_050732275.1 bacterium | reverse complement strand
GCGGCTCACGGCGAGCATCTCTACCGAAAGATCGACCAGCGTCATGAGAAAATGCGTTTTGAGGTGCGAGGCGTTATTTCCTCCGCCGCTGCCAAGCTCGAGGAGAGTTCGCGGCGGCTTTTCGCAAGCCGCGATCAGCGTTTGGTGAAAAAAGGCCGCCTCGTCCGCATATTCAGCCGGTGTGGAGAGCAACGGCCACCATTCGGCCAGTTCTTGATAAAGTTTAGGACAGGCCTGTTGGATTTTCGGAGGCTGTTGCATGGAAGGCATAAACGCAGATATGTTTGTTAAACATGAAAGTTTCTTTCTCAAAAGCCATGCCGACCTTTTCGGCAACCCGTTTTGAAGCCATGTTATCCGGATCGATCAAAGAGATCAGACGTGTGTATCCCAAACGGTTGACGCCATAATTACGGCAGGCTTTCGCGGCTTCAGTGGCGAGGCCTTGTCCCCAATATTTGCGCAGAAACAAATAACCGATTTCAACTTCGGGCAGATCATCGACGCGTTGCATGACCAGCCCGCATTGGCCAGCAAACATGCCGTTCTCTTTGAGAAGAGCGATCCATAAACCAAAATGAAACATCGAATAGCTCGACCGATTCCACCGTACCCATTCTTCAGTCTCTGCGACACTCTTCGTTTTCGGGTAGTAACGCATGGCTTCGGGATCGGCGAAAATACCTTGCAGATTTTCGATATCGTTCATATCCATCTCACGAAGCAGCATACGTTCGGTTTCTAAAACGATCATAAATTGCTTTCATTATTTTGCTTTAAGCTTGACCAACAACTTCTTCCCGCCCGCTTTCATCGCGTGCATGAAAATTTTTATCTTGGCATGATATGCTTTTAAAAAGCCACACCGGCGCCTGAAGGCGCAACTACGAACTGCAACTACGAGCTACTCCCACCGAAACGTCTTAGCCGAGATCATGACGCCGATCACGGTCATGGCGACGAGAACGCCGACCTCCGTCAAATGTTGTCCCCAACTTTCGCCGATCCACAGGCCGCGCAGCAAAGAGACGACGTGAGTCAACGGCAGGGCTTTGGCATATTGTTGAATGGTCTCCGGCATCACTTCGCTCGGGATGGCTGCGCCGGAAAGAAAGAGCATTGGATAAAACAGCACCATTGACACCACTTGCGCCGTACGCGCCGTCGGCATGAGGCCGGCGATGACGAACCCCAATGCAAAAAAACTTATGCTGCTAAGGGCGAACGCGCCAGCCACATTGAACAGACTGCCGGCGAACCGCAAGTTGTAAAAAAGTTTTCCAGCGAGGATCAGCATGGCCATGCCCACGGTTGTCATCGCAAAAATGACGATGACTTGCGCGCTCAAAATCGTGTACGGGCGCAAAGGCGTGGCTTTCAACCGGCGCAAAATCCCGCGCTCGCGATACGATGAGATCACGATGGAAAGGCCGAGTAGCCCGCTGGTGGCAATGATCATGGCCGTGTACGCGGGAACTGAAATATCGACCGTCCCATAACCGCCAAAGAACGGCGTTGGCTCGTTGCCATAGATGCTGCCGAAGAAGAACAGGATCATCAACGGAAAGATTAAGGTAAAAAATGCCGCCATCGGTTCGCGCAAAAAAAGCTTTGTTTCCGTCCAGGTCAGTTTCAATAAGCTGTTCATGGAGTAACCTCGGTTAAGGGGTGAAATGCAAGGCGTAATGCTTAAAACGTAAGGCGTAAAATAGGTCAATTAAGTTTTACTCGTTACGTTTTAGTTCAATCTCGCATTTTCCGTCCGGTCAAACTCAAAAACACGTCTTCAAGCGTCGGCTCCTCGGTGCGCAGCGTGCGCAGGCGGAGGCCATTCGAGGTCAACGCATGCACGACGTCGCCGACGAGCTGAGCCCCACGGCCATAAACGATGAACTGGCCGTTATCCGGCTCGACGCGCGTGACGCCTTGCACGCGAAGCAATTGCTGAATCTCCAGGCTGCCGTCGATAGTGAAGATGAGGCGATTTTCGGCGTCGAGATGGCGAATGAGATTCTGCGGCGTGTCGAGCGCGACGATTTTGCCATGATCCATAATCGCGACGCGGTCGCACAAGCGCTCGGCTTCTTCCATGAAATGCGTCGTGAGAAAAACCGTTTTCCCTTTGTCGCGAATGCCGCGCACTAAATCCCAAATCGTG
Source organism: bacterium (assembly GCA_050732275.1). Classification (GTDB taxonomy): domain Bacteria; phylum Zhuqueibacterota; class Zhuqueibacteria; order Zhuqueibacterales; family Zhuqueibacteraceae; genus Zhuqueibacter. Next base: position 4,542 of record JBOHQZ010000371.1, on the reverse strand, counting down.
TGGCGAGCTTGCGGATCGAGGCCGGTGGTCAGCTCGTCGAGAAACACCAGTTCCGGATCGTTGATCAACGCCAGCGCCACGAATAGCCGTTGCTTTTGCCCGCCGGAAAGCTTGGCGAAAGGCGCGTTGCGTTTCTCGGCGAGGCCGAGCTGTTCGAGCAACACCTTCCAATCAACCGAGCGCGGATAAAATGAGGCAAACAGCTCGAGCGCCTCCCAAACCTTAAGGCGCTCTTGCAGCGCCGAAGTTTGCAATTGCACGCCGATGCGATTGCGCAATGCGTAGCCATCTTTTTGCGGATTCATGGCGAGCACTTGAATGTTGCCCGCATCGGGATCGCGCAAGCCCTCGATGCACTCGGTGGTGGTGGTTTTGCCCGCGCCATTCGGGCCGACCATGCCGAAGATTTCGCCTTCGTAAACTTCCAGCGAAACCTCTTCGACCGCGACGGTCGAGCCGTAAACTTTGCGCAAGCGCTCGACTTTGATAACGGCGTTGCTCTTCATTGACTCCTCCTCGTTTAGCTCTCGGTACAAGGCAATAAACTTCATCTCGCAATAGGAACGATTTATCCTGGCGCTCTGTGCCGACAATATAATGTTGCACTCCCTGGAAAGCAAGCCAAGATTCATACTTCAGATTAAAATACGCAGGCAGTGAAAAAAGATGCGGCGAAATCGGCGAGGAGCGGGTGGCGTCGGTGATGGACGAAATGACGATTGTGGACGAATGTGGCCTTGGAAATATCTCCCACAATAATGCACCAGTCAGGCTTGCACATGCAGCCTTTGAACCTTTCCAAGTTTTTTTCCCTGTGCAAGTCCGACTGGTTCACAGATTTACTGTTGAAATTCGCATTGACCTTCAAGGAACAGCGACCAGCCATCTGGCGCTAAATCCCGCGAACACCATGCTGCCGATTACGGTCCAAGCCAGTCCCTCGCCATCTTTAATTTTATAATGCCATTTGATGCCGTTATAAACCGACCACGCGCACGCGACGGTGCCGATAAAATGAGCTATCTTGCCCATTACAGGCTCGAAGCCTGCAGACAAGAATAACCAATAGCAGAACAGTTCCACTGCCAACATAAACCGGTTCAATTGAACCATAATTTTTCCTAATCGTTTTGTTTTCAAAAAAATCTTCGTGATCGTGATAATTTTTTCGGAGTCATTTTTATCTCACCACCAACGCTTTCGCCGTTACGGCTGCCTCGAGCAATCCCACCGCATCTTTCAAATTCACCGTGCCGTAATACCACGCGCCGCCGGCCAGCGCTTCGGCGCGAGCCGCTTTATAAATGTCGTAATAGCTGCGTTTGCCATCCACAAAATTATAAACTTCCTCACGCATCAGACCGTGCAGATTTCCCTCAAATCTCGCTTTGGCGCGATTGGCAAAATACTCTTCGAGCGTTGCGGCGTTGGCGGGAATTTTTTTGCTTGCCGCCAGTTCTTCAGCGGTTAATTTTATTGGACGCGGCGCGCTGCTATGCAGTTGTTGATAGCACATTTGCAAATCCGCCATCATCTCTTTCTCTTTTTTGCTCATTTGCGCTGCAAGATTTTGAATCACTGCATTGGCGCGCGAATTGACGCCATTGGCGGGGGAGCCGGCAAAAATATGCACCGAATTTAGCGCGCGCAATTCACGCTGAATGCCTTGCTCGACCAGCAGGCTCGCATCTTTCCAGCTCCCTTCCGGCACATGGGTGGAATCGCGCAAAATCCGCACGGCGACTTGCTGATCGTTGGCGAGGCGCTTCAGGCCTTGGGTGTAAGTTTCATCAGCCAATAACGGGACCTCGTCATCTTCGGCAAACGCGAGAAAATACGCCAGCCCGGCAATGAGAAAATTATTGCGACGCAACTGTGTCGGGTCGATGTTGTCGAGATCGTCATCGGACGAGTGAATGAAATCATCCGGCCAGTTGATCAGCGCAATGGCCGGTACACCAATAGCGCCTTCCACAAAGCAGCGGTGATCCGACGAATTGAAATATGGCACGAACATGGCGTTGTAATTGTCGCGCGTGCCAAACGAAGAATAAATTGGACGGGAGTACGGATGGGGCAAACCGCCTTGCCGGCCCGCCGCGAGAAAGCCGTTGTTGGTTTGAATCAGAAACGTGCCGACGCTCTCCAGCATGGCGTCGAGATACGAAGTGCGCGAATGCGGCGCATAGATCAGATGCTGCACGCGATTGCCCATGGATTGCTTGGCGCCGCTCATATCCTGGTGCAAATTGACCAAGAAATTTTTGGGCTCGGCGGGAAAGTCGCGAAAGTAGCGGTATTCCGAATAAATCTCGTCCGTCCACCAAAAACGTATATCGCGCAACGGTGGTTTCATTTTCCCCTCGCCAATCAGCTTGTTGAAGGCGCGCGCCAATTCGAGAATGTTGCCGCAACCGCTGCCGTCGTCGTTGGCCGAGCCTTTCTCTTCCTGCAAATGTGCGGTGATGACGATTTGTTGATCGCGATATTTCGTGCCGCGAATCCAGCCTTCGACAAAACCGGTGCGGCCTTCTTTGGTTTCGCTGATCTCGGTATCGACTTTGGCTTTCAAGACGACCCGTCCGCCTTTGGTACGTTTGCCGGTGGCGAAATAATCCTGCATCTCTTGTGTCGCAAGAATTTTGCGCAGGGTTTCGCCTTTGCGCGGCGGCAGGATGAACGCAAATGTTCCGTGCTTGCCTTCCGGTGGATCAATCGGAATGCGGCTCCACGCCACCTGGTCGGGATAATCCATCAGCGTCTTGCCTTCGGAGATGACAAACGAGACGATGCCGGCAGCGCCCTTTTCCCACACGGCATTTTGCGCCACGCGGCCAGGATTAGCCTCCGTTAAAACAATCTTCCCTTTGACTTCAAGATCTTTTAAAGCGTCTTTCGTGCCGTCGCCGATCCACACCAACTCGGCAGTGACGTCGGCATCATGGCTGCCATCGGCGAGATAAACATTATGCTCGCCAATATCAGCCAGCTTGAGCTCTACTGGCTCCACCATCCACAGCTCAGCGGAACGCGCCGTGTAGTTGCGGCCATCCAGCTTCTGCTCGATAAAACGCACGTCTTGCAAGCCGGCATCTTTTGCGGCTTGCACCACATAATCCGCCGCTTTGAAATAACCTTCCATGCCGGAATCGCGATGCCAATGCGACAGCCAGCGAGCGTGCTCGAACGCGCGATCGCCGGAGATCTCGTTGACGAGCATGCGGATTTCAGCATCGGACAAAAAGGGTGTGGTTTGGGCGTGGCTGTTTTTGCCACCGAACATTAACAAGGCCGACAAGAATGCCGGAACATACCAGGTGAGAGTTTTTCTCATCTTCCTCCTCCGCGTGAAAGTGTACACCAAACAGACTCGATCTTGTTTCGCACAATTAAATCAATCTCGACCACAAGGTCAAGGAAAATTTTTTCGAAAAAGATGTTGGGAATTGGCGTGTACGCCATCTACCTGTGTTTGTACGAAGGCTTGAATCAAACCAATATGGAAGTGACGTTCTGCTTGACGTGTTATTTGACGGTGCTCGCCGTCGAATACGCGCCCATCGTGCTCAAGAACCGCAAGCTGCGGCAGATTCCCTCGTTTCTGGTGTTTGAATTTGAGCTCCACGAAGTGATGTATGTGCTCGCGGGCGTCGGCACGTTTCTCTCTTTCTTCCATCAAGGCTCGCTGGGCGGATTATACGGCGTGATGCGCGGCCGGCCCTTTGCGTTCCGCGAGGCGATTGGCATTTGGCCATCGACGTTCTTCCTCTTCGTGCTCTCGGCGGCGGCAGTCGGGCCAAGTTTTATCATGCTCACGACGTGGCTGGTTTCCAAGCTCTCGAAGAAGACGCTGGTGAAAAAGGAAGTTTTCACTTTGCTCGCCAAGGTTTCCGGCACGAGCTTTCCGGCGAGTTTCAGCATCGCACCTGCGACAATAACTTTGACTGCCGGGAATGCGCCGCCCATGCGAAGCTCATGGCCCAACCATCGCCGTCGCAAGTCGCGGCGCGCCGGAAAGAGGAACCGGACATTTTCGGATTGAACATGCCGCTCGATCGCTTCTATCATCGCGGCCATACGTGGGCGAAGCCCGAGACGGACGGCACCATTACCATCGGCCTCGATGATTTGGGCGCGCGCCTCATCGGCAAGCCGGATGAGATCGCTTTGCCGGCAGTGGGCACGCAGGTGAGAGCCAATGGGACGGGATGGCGCGTAAAAAAACAGCGGAACGATCTGCGAGTTCTCTCACCGGTTGACGGCGAGGTGATCGAGACCGGCGGCCCAGACAAAGGCTGGTATCTGCGCGTGAAACCCAACGGCGGCGCGGACGACAATATGCGCCACCTCCTGCGCGGCGCGGAGATTCGGCCGTGGATCATGCGCGAAATCGAGCGGCTGCAGCTCGCCCTCGCGCCCGAAGGCATCGGCATGAGCCTCGCCGCCGGCGGCGTGCCGGTGGAAGATTTATCGCAAGGTTATCCCGAAAGATTGGGACACGGTGTTGGGAGATATGCTCTTGGAGGCGTGGGGGTGATGTAA
>JBOHQZ010000370.1:0-6715 GCA_050732275.1 bacterium | reverse complement strand
AAATAAGTCCAACAAAAGCTATTCCTTGTTCGCTTCCATAATCTGTAGAACTGGCGAATTATCCGCATAAACCTGCCATTCCGAAATAAGGCCATCTCTAACGATTACCCGCCAAGCTGCCGGTATTTCCCATTCGTTCTCTTCCAGCAACTCGCCATCCACGCAATATGTTCCACTTGCTGTTCCGAAAAGTGCAACCTCGTTGCCGTTGTGAAAAATCTTCTTGATGAAAATTTTAAAATCCGGGAACCAGGCAAAATATCCCTTCCACCCTTTTCGCATGGTCTCTCGTCCGCGAACAACATTACCAAGTGAGTCCACAAACACGTGATCTTCCGGCATGAGATCACATAAGCCGGCAACGTCATGCGCGTTGATTTTCTCGACAAAAGCCAGGGCAAAATCAGCAGGATTCTTCATATTCATAACACTTTTTAAAAACAAGTTTGTAATTTCGCCTTCAGGCGTCGGGACCTTGCAAGAGTTGAACGCCTAAAGACGTTACTACAAACTATTCCACAGCCGGTGCGAGCTGCGCCGAAATATCTCTTTTCCCGCTCAGCACTTGATACCAGCGAAAGATGGAGTTGGCAAACACAATCACGGCGCAGACCATGATAATCGCGGTCAGCGCGGCATCGAGATAACCTTGAAACACTTTGCCCGGTATTTGCGTCATGGGCAGAAAATTGTCGGTGATGTTTTTCCAGCCGGCGACCAGTGTCGTAGTGCCGACGAACGACAAGGGCACGATAGTGACCCACGCATAGCGCACTTTGCCAGCATTGATGATGATCGTCGTGCCCACGGCCAAAGCGATGGCGGCGAGCAGTTGATTGGCGACGCCGAACATCGGCCAAATTTGGCTGATGCTGCCGGTGGAAATAAAATAGGCCCAAGCCACACAAACAAGCGCGCTGGAGATCACTGTTCCGGGCATCCAATCCGCGCGCTCCAACGGCTTGTAAAATTTGCCGAGAAATTCTTGCACGAGAAAGCGCGCGACACGGGTGCCGGTGTCGATCGTCGTCAGAATGAACAGCGCCTCGAACATGATGGCGAAATGATACCAATAAGCCATCAAGCCTTTCATGCCGGGCAGCGCGGTGAAGATTTGCGCCATGCCAACCGCCAACGAGACGGCGCCGCCAGTACGGCCGGCCACCGATTCACCCACTTCCTTTTCCAACTCGGGCAGGTTGACTACGGACAAACCGAGTTGCGCGAATTTTTCCACGGGCACGTTGATGGCAAAATAGTCAGCGGGGAACAGCGCCGTGGAAGCAATCAGTGCCGTCACGCCGACGAGGCTTTCGATCAACATCGCGCCGTAGCCGATAGGCCGTGCGTGCGTTTCTTTGTCGATCATTTTCGGTGTGGTGCCGGAGCCGATCAGCGCGTGAAAGCCGGAAATCGCGCCGCAGGCGATGGTGATGAAAACGAACGGATAGAGCTTGCCGGGAACGATCGGCCCGCCGCCGGCAGTGAACTCGGTGAACGCCGGCATTTTCAATTCCGGATGCACCACGATGATGCCGATGACGAGAAATGCGATGGTGCCGATTTTCATGTACGAGCTTAAATAGTCGCGCGGGCAGAGCAGCATCCACACCGGCAGAATCGAAGCGATGAAGCCGTACAACGCAATGGCAATGGTGATTTGATTTTTGGGAAGCGTAAAAAAAGAGGCGAGCGCTGATTCCGGAATGAAGCGGCCGGCGACGACGGCGAGAATGAGCAGCACCACGCCGATGGCCGAGGCCTCCGCGATTCTGCCTTTGCGGAAGCGGTACATATAAAGCCCCATGAACAACGCAATCGGAATTGTCATCGCAATCGTAAACGTGCCCCACGAGCTGTCGTGCAGCGCATTCACCACCGCCAATCCGAGGCCCGCAAGCGCCATGACGATGATGAAGAGAATGGCAATCGCAGCGACGATGCCGGTAACGGAGCTAATCTCGGTGCGTGCCATCTCTGCGAGCGATTTGCCGCCGCGGCGAATGGAAGAAGAGAGAATGATGAAGTCATGCACGGCGCCGCCGATGCACACACCGACGACGAGCCAAAGCAAGCCGGGGAGAAAACCGAATTGTGCCGCCAGCACTGGCCCAATGAGTGGACCCGCGCCCGTGATCGCGGCGAAATGATGGCCGAAGAGCACCCACTTGTTAGTAGGGACATAGTTTTGGCCATCATTCATCCTGTGCGCGGGTGTCACACGTTTGTCGTCCAGCGCCAGCACTTTGGCCGCGATAAACGCGCTGTAATAACGATAAGCAATGGCGTAAATGGCCAGTGCGCCGATGATAATGGGAAGAGCGTTTACGGTCATAATCAACTCTTAGTTTGGTTGATCTTATTTTCGCAACGGCCGCAAGATCAGCGTTGCCGAGTCGGGTTCGACGGTGAAACGGTACTGGCGGAGGAAATCCATGCCGATGATGCCGTCGAAGTTGAGTTGAGCATCAAGCGGCATTCCGACCAATCGCATATTCATACGACGAATAAATCCAATTTGAAAAGACTCAACCTGAAAAACCGGGCAACTTATGTCATGATACCCACCTTGCAAGAGACGTCTGCTACCGACGATGCGCAACTCTAACAACGCTGCGATATCCGGCGTAATCGCAGAATAAGCTGCACCAGGGTCGAATAACAGCTTAAAAGATCCACCGTTCAGCAGGGCTGGAAGGATCAAAAGACCGTCACGCTGAAACTTTCCACTAATCCGCCACGGCGACATGGAGCATTACTCCTGGTAATTTGTCCGATGGGTCACCGGCATAAAAAAAATAATAATGGCGTTTCGGATTTTCTTTCAAAAGCTTCTTGCCATAAGCAAAAAGCTCTGCTTTAGTATCTGCCGAAAAAACGACGATTCCCGCCTCGGGTTGATTCCACCGGCTCAATTTGCGGATGTCCATGATGACCCAGCGCCCGTCATAAAGGCGCTCGACTTCGTCGCAGGTGATGAGGTCTTGTTCCGGCTTCGCGCGCTTTTTCTGCGGCACGCGCGCTTTGGGTTTTGTTTGTGCAATTGCAGTTTTCATTTCAACTCCTTCTTATTGGCCACAGCACCAGTGTCGCCGTATCCGGCTCGATGGTGAAACGGAAGCCGTGCAGAAAATCCGTCATTTATTCCCGCCAAAATCCACCTTCGGTGCTTGTTGGGCTTCGGCAGCAGCTTCAAAATAGGGCCGCTGCTGAAAGCCGAACATGCCGGCAAACATATTCGTCGGAAAGACACGCCTGGTGCTATTGTAATTCTGCACGACTTCGTTGAAACGTTTGCGCTCCACGGCAATGCGGTTTTCGGTGCCTTCTAATTGCGTTTGTAAATCCAGATAGTTTTGATTTGCCTTCAGCTCGGGATATTTTTCAACAACCACCATCAACCTACCCAAAGCGGCGCCGAGATTATCCTGCGCCTGCTGGAATTGTTGAAACGCTTGCGGATTGTTTAAAAGATTGCCGGCATTGATTTCCGGACGGGTGGCATTGGCGCGGGCTTGAATGACCGCCTCTAAAGTTTCCCGCTCGAAATTGGCGGCGCCCTTCACGGTTTCGACAAGATTCGGGATCAAATCAGCGCGCCGCTGATACTGGTTTTGCACTTGCGCCCAGGCGCTGTTGACACCTTCGTCCAAGCCAACCAAGCTGTTGTAGCTCGAGCAACCTCTCCAGCCCAGCAACAATACGACGACGCCGACCACGGCAAGAATTTTCATGCTATTGCGCATTTCCAATCCTCCTTTGATGAGTTAATGCTGAATTACGTTCGGTCAATATAAGTGGCCACTTTTTCAATTTGCGCGATGTAATCTTCCATGATTTTCCAAAGCTCTTCGCGATACAAGCGGCTGTCTTTGGCCTGGAGATGAAAAAGGCGCTCCACAAAGCCGCCGTCCAATCCTGCCAAGCCAGCGACTTTTTGAAAAATTTCCTGGCGCGCGCTGGGGATGGCTTCGCCTTTCAAAAAGAGCAACGCTTCAAAGAGCGCGGCAAAGGTCGGGACGGTTCGCAATAACAATTCGTGCAACGCCTCGCGATCATTACCCGTTCCCAACAGCCCTTGACGCAGATGTAAGAGCTTGCCTTTAAGCTCGCGCTCCAATTGCAACCGCAAATTTTGCGGAGAAATTTCCAAATCGGCGAGTGCATCGTGGCCGAACACGACACGATGGTGCAGCTTCATATCGAGGAACTCAATGGGAAAGCTATCGAGCGAGGCTTGAATATAATCTCTAGTAAGCGCTAAAGGAACAGCAATACCCGCCGGCCGCCATTTTTCGGTGATTTCCACGCCTTCGCGCAATTTGGCCAGGCCCGGCACCGTCAGCATCACCAAAAAATTGAGGTCGGACCTTCCCGGCATGTATTCGCCGCGCGCCGCGCTGCCATAAAGAATGATCGCTTCCAGCTCACGGCCAAAAGCGGTTTGCCAATCCGTGACGTATTCTTTAAAAATAGTTTCCGGGGATTCCGGATGTTTTTTCATGCCTTCCTCCTGATCTTGGGAGCGAAGTCGGACTTGGACGTGACGGTACTTCGCATTTAGTAGCTCTCGCTGTCCAAGTCCGACTTCACTCTGTGTTTTTCAAAAACTTCTTCCCGCGCCGCCTCCACCGCTGCCGCCGCCGCCAAATCCTCCAAACCCACCGCCTCCGAAGCCGCCACCAAATCCTCCTCCGCCCCCCCAATCACGATATCGGCCTCGTCCACCACCCAAACCGCCGGAGAGCAAAAGCGGCCATAACAAACCCGAGCGCGATAGAATAATGAAAACAATGAATAAAATGATAAGCCAGCCGGCAGAAAAACCTTCTTTGCGGGATGATCGTCTGGCCAAGTTCGGCCGGACCGCGCCGGTAATCTGCACACCGGCATCGGCGGCAATCAAGCCGGCGATGGCTTGCGTTCCGGCGAGCAGGCCGCCGCTGTAGTCTCGTTGCCGCAGCTTGGGAATGACGTAAATATCAAGAATTCGGCCTGTGGTGATATCCGGCAAAACTCCTTCGATCCCGTAGCCGGTGACGATGCGGACGCGCCTTCGCTCTCCCAACGCCAAAAAAAGCAGAATGCCGTTGTCTTTGCCCTTTTTGCCAATGCCCCATTTTCCAAACAAGCGGTGCGCATACTCGAAATCATCTTCATCGCCGAGCGATGCCACCGTCACGACAGCCAATTGCGCGCCAGCTTTTTCTTCCAGCTCGCGACCGATAGCTTCGATTTGCGCGGCAGCATTTTGATCAACCACCTGCGCAAAGTCGTTGAGATAACCGCGCGGTTCAGGGAAATCTTGCGAAAAGGCGGTCGTGTGCAGGAGATACGAAACAATAAATCCGGCGACGATGCCTAAACTTGTTGGTCTCTTTTTTTTCTGTGCCACTTCCATCCGAAAAGTAATGTTCCCAATTTTCTCGACCACTGACGTTTTGACGCCCAGCGCCGCAAACGATTGATGTCGCGACGTTTGTGCTCGTAGCTTTCGCGCGGAATTTGCACCGGTGTAAAATCGAGGCGCGGAGCGGTTTCGCGCCGTGCCTGCAGCCGATCTTCTTCGGCGAGCAATTCGTTTTCAATGCACAGGCCGCGTTTGATTAAAACGTTGATCAAGGCTTGAACCGAAACACGGTCGGTCGCATTCATGCCGCTCTCAGCAAAATCAGCGGCGGGTGGTGGCGGCGCAGTGCCGGTTCTCAGCGTATTGAATCCTAAAATATTCTCATACTCACCTTCAAGCCGTCGGGGAATGTGCGAGTCGTCGGTCATCGCTTCTCCTAGATTTCTAATGCCGGTAAAATCCCCGGCGGCCATCGCCGCCGGATTGTCCTCAAGGTGATGAGTTGCAAAAGTGAATTTATATGGTTTTTTGCTCAAACGGGCAAAGGTCAACAATCACGCATTTGTTGCATTGCGGCCGCCGGGCCTGGCAGGTGTAACGGCCGTGCCATTGCAACAGAACCGTTCCCCGCGTATAGCGTTCCGGCGGCAAGATGCTGCGCACGTCCATCTCAATTTTGTCGGGATCGCTCTGCGATGAAAAATACAAACGTTCCGTTGACAACCGTTTGACGTGCGTATCGACCGCGACCGTTTGTTGTCCGAACGCATGGGCCAAAACCACGTTGGCGGTTTTGCGCCCGACGCCGGACAGCGCGACTAAAGCGTCAAGATCCGCGGGAACTTGGCCGCCGTGTTTTTCAATAAGCTGCTGGCAGCATTTTTGAATCAGCCGTGCTTTATTTTGATAAAATGTCACGGGGCGAATATCCTGCTCCAATTTTGCCAACGGCGCACGAGCATAATCTTCAGGTTTGCGGTATTTTTTGAAAAGCTTGGCCGTTACTTCGTTGACCAATTTATCCGTGCATTGGGCCGCCATGATCGTGGCGATCAGCAATTCCAGGGCATTGGTGAAATCCAATTCCAAATGCGCCTCCGGATAAGCCTTCTCGAGGCGATCCAGCATGTCGGAAATTTTGGCCGCCGGCCAAACACGCGCAGGTTTTGCTGTTTGCTCTTTTCGCGTGGTCGCGCGCGCCGTCTTGCCGGTTCTCTTGGCCGGTTTTTTGGATGAAGAACTGGGCATGGTCTCTTCAAATAAATCGAAATTTAACGAATTTTGTGTCATAAACAAGCGGCATTGAACTGGTGCTCTCGACTGAAAATTTTATGATACCTCCACCCGCTCGTATTGATCATATTC
>JBOHQZ010000369.1:0-6727 GCA_050732275.1 bacterium | reverse complement strand
TGCACCAGGAGCTGATGCTGGGTGGCTTGCAGATTTTTCAACGCTTCGTTGAGCCGGCGGTAAGCGTCGGCATTGTCCAGCGCGATGGTGACGTAGGCGGCGAAGTTTTGCAGAAGATTGAGATGATATTCGGTGTAGGCGTTCTTTTGATAGCTCTGGATGGTGATGACCCCGAGCACGCGATCTTGCGCGATTAGCGGCAAGTAGATCAGCGACTGCGGCGTTTCCGAACGCGTGCCGTCTTCGAGCAAGCGCCCGGCATCATTTCGGTAGGCGTCGAAATAACGCCGGTATTCTCGCCTCACGTCATTGATAAAAACCGGCTGGCGATTCTCGATGCACCAGACGGGAAACTGATTTTTGTCGTTGGTATCTCGCGCGTATGGCGCGTAGCGCTTACCCCGATCAATGGCAAGCGTGTATTCGATTTGTTGTTTCTCCGGCTGGCAAATCCCCACGCCAAAAATCGTGGCATCAGCCAGGCGATTGACGTGTTCGTACAGTTTATAAAAGATCGTATCAAAATCCAGGGAAGCGGTAATGTCCTTGCCGATCCGGCTGAGCAGCTCGACGTTGTCTTTTTGTGATCTAATTTCAGCCGTTCTTTCCTCGACGATTCGTTCCAGCTTCCGGCCGTGCGATTCGAGCTGGCGGGTGCGCACTCTGACCAGGCCGAGAACGACGGCGCCGGCAGCTAAAACATACGAAAGGTACGCCCACCAAGTCCGATACCACGGCGGCAGGATTTTGAAGGGATATACCGCTTCGCTGCTTTCGTGCGCATAAACATTTCTGGCGCGAACCCGAAAGCGGTAATTGCCCGGTGGAAGGTTGGTATAGTCTTTTGCCGTCTCATCGCTCCAAGCCGATCCCGGTGGGAGGGATTGGTCAAAGCCTTCTAAAAAAGTTTGGAATTGATTCCTGGCGATCTCCTCATAACTGGAGGCGGAAAACTCGAAGCGCAGAGAATTTTTGGAGTAATCCAACACCGGCGCAAGATTCCCATCGCCATTGAGATTCGCCCCGCCAAATATCACCGAATCTCCACCCACGGTGACGCGCCGAATGAGGGCGGGATATGCTGCCATATTATCCTGTGGTATGTTGGGATCATAGCGAATCAGGGTATTGGGGCCGCCCAACCAAACCACACCGTCCGGCTCGGGATAAATATAAAAGAAGGTTTCGTTAAAAAACCGCCGTAAAGGCGTGTCCTCCGGAACGTAGCTGCCACCGGCCTGGGGCCGTTCCACTGCGACCTCGCGCCCGAAGTTTATCCACACCCGGGCTTGAGCGTCCTCTTGCAGGGTATATTCTTCCACCGCACTGCTGAAAGATACCGGCTTCAAATTGAAGGTCGAGTCCGGAATAAACACGCGTTGGTTTGGGTCGAAACGAAAAATCCCGTCTTGAGAAACAAAATACGCCTTGCCGGCAACCATAAAGACCGTGACGCCGCCGGCCGGCAAGCCCTGCGCAACTCCGAAGCGCTCAATTTTGGGATGGCCTAAATCCGCCTCATGCTGTACTGGTTCGGTGAATTCCACTCGTAGAACCCCTTGGGCTCGTGTGCCGAGCCACAAAACGCCAGGTTCTGGCTCGACAATGCGAATAATGTCTTCGTGAATGCCATCGATGCTGCCTTCGTCGATCCATTTTCCTCCCGCACCAGCAGGCTCTAAACGCAAAGATGCCAGACCTGTTTCGAGGCCGGCGAAAATACGGGCCGAACCCTCTTTGAAGTTGAGGCGTTGCCGCGAGCGGTGCAAGAAATTCGCGCGATAGGCGTTGTTGACGGAGGCTTTGACGAAGACAGCCCGATCGCCGTCGATGCGGTAAACCCCTTCATTCGTCGCTGCCAGCAGCATATCGTCCACCGGCAGCAAAGCCAAACTCTGGGTGGCAATTCCGGAAACCGGCCGAAACTCCCGCTGCGCTGCCTGCAAGTAAGAGACGCCCAAGCTAGTCGCCAAATAGAGCAAGCCGCGGTGCCGGAGAATAAACGCGGTTGCGGTCTTCACGCCCGACTGCTCGTCATAAAAGGTGAAGGGTGAGTTCGGCTCAACGCGGGCCAGGCCGTTGTTGAGCGCCAGCCACAGCGCGTGTTGATCGTCGGCAAAAGCGTGGTGCAAAATATTATCCGCCAATCCGGCGGCTTTATCTATTTGCCGGATCAAATTTCCCTGCCGGTCAACGATCGCCAAGCCGCCGCGCAATGTTCCCAACGCAAACAAGTCGCCGCTCAAAACCACACCGGGCGAGTAGAGTTGATTGGTTGAAAGGAATGCCGCCGCGGCCGGAGCGAGGCGGAAGGGCGTGAGGGCAGCGCCGTCGAGCAGAAACAAACCTTGCTCTCGGGTGCCGATCAAAATCTTTTTTTCATCAAAGGGGAGCATGACATAAATTCGCTCCTCGGCAAAGCGCTCGCCGCCGGGCACTAATCGCAGGTAGTCACTCACCATGCGCACCAACCCGACTTGCCACTGGCGCACGTAAAGCGTATCCCGCACTACGAAGGAAACGTGAAAGGAAGTGCGAGGTTTCCACGCCGTGATGTGGTTATCGGCCCAGCGGAACAAAATATTGGCCGCGCGAAAATAGACGCTGTTTTTGATGGCCCAGGTTTGCCACACGTCCGTGAATGGAAGTTCTTCCGCCTTGACATGCGCCAGCAGAGAAATGTAGCGCATTTGCCCGAGACTGTCCGCCGCTAAATAGCCGAAATCGCCAACGCCGCCGACATAAATTCGACCGTTTTTGTCTTTGGCCAATGAGCGCGCCACACTTTTATTTGGCAATTGGATCAGCCGCCAGGAGACACCGTCGTACTCGAGCACGCCATTGTTGTTGCCAAAATACATCACGCCGCGGTCGTCCTGCTCGATGGCCCAGTTCTGCGGGTGCGCGCCGTACTCCTTCGAGCTGTAGTTGGCGATGAATACTTTGCCGGCTTCATGGCGAGGTTGGGCGTTGGTGGCGCCCGGCCGTAGAAAGCTGCCGAGTGCCAGCAAAAGGAGGAACAGAGTGATTTTGGTCATGGCGTTTGCCAAGATTAAAAATTTTAGCGTGAATGTCAAGCGGAATGCCGTTGTCGCGGATGCGGATTTCAACTTTGCCATACACCGGCGATATCTAAGTATTATAGCCGACTTGCATTTCGAAGCAAGTTTTAGTATATTAAAACTGAATCGAATAAGGAGAAACGAATGCAAGCCTATCATGTACAAACCACCGTTGCCAACGACGGTTCGCTTAAATTGAACAACCTGCCGTTTCCCGCCGGCGAATCCGTCGAAGTCATCATTTTAACACGGCCTGCGATTTCGCCACGCCAGAATTCGTACCCACTGCGTGGTACGCCTGTAACCTACATCGATCCAACTGAATCTGTTGCCCAAACCGATTGGGAGGCAGCGCAGTGATTGTGCGCCATGTCCCGTAACTCAACATTTATGTTGAGAAGAAGCAGAGCGCGCAACATGAATGTTGCGTTACAATAGCATGGCAGCTCACCGCACAAAAGACAGCTTACGGCTCTGAACAGACCCTCCCGTTTGCAGGCGATAAATGTAAATGCCCGAGCTCACTTCCTTGCCGGACTCATCCCTTCCATCCCACACCACTGAGTTCATACCGGCCGTCTGGCGTGCATTGACCAGCCTACGGCCGTAGGCGTGCGCACTTCCTGGCCAAAGATATTGTAGATCTTGAGCACCACCTGAGTCGTTTTCGGCAACTGGTAGCGAATGGTTGTTGTCCCGCTGCGAGCGGGACTCCAAAAGGCAGACGCCCGTAGGGGATTGGGATAGTTTTGTTCCAGCGTAAAATTAACTGGAACTTGATTGAAATCATCTTCTACTCCTGTAACCATTTCGGACAGCGGACGACGCCACACGCCGCTGCCATTAGTTCCCGCAAAAAGATTCTGATCTTTCACGGCAAGACTCCGAACATCCGTGTTCGATAAACCGTTATTGCCGGCCATCCAACTTGTGCCGTTGTTGGTGGAAAGAAACACGCCGCCAAGAGTTCCCGCAAAGAGATTGGAGTCGCTCACGGTAAGAGAATAAACATTAGTGATCGTCAAACCGATATTGACGGCGATCCAGCTTGTGCCGTTGTTGGTGGAAAGGAACACACCGTCGCTACTAGTTCCCGCAAAGAGATTCGAGCCGCTCACGGCAAGAGACAGGATATGATCGCTCAACAAGCCGGTATTGGCCGCGGTCCAGCTTGTGCCGTTGTTGGTGGAAAGAAACACGCCGCCGCCAAGAGTTCCCGCAAACAGATTGGAGCCGCTCACGGCAAGAGAATAAACTTTAGTGACCGTCAAACCGATATTGACGACGGTCCAGCTTGTTCCGTTGTTGGTGGAAAAAAACACGCCACCACTAGTTCCCGCAAAGAGATTCGAGCCCTTCACGGCGAGAGCATTAACAAAAGAGTTCGTCAAACCGGTATTGACGGCGGTCCAGCTTGTGCCGTTGTTGTTGGAAAGAAACACGCCGTCGTCATAAGTTCCCGCAAAAAGATTCGAGCCGCTCACGGCAAGAGTCTGAATAGTCCTGTTAGTTAAGCCGGTATTGGCAGCCGTCCAGTTTGTGCCGTTGTTGGTGGAAAGAAATACGCCGCCGCCATTAGTTCCTGCAAAGAGATTCGAGCCGCTCACGGCAAGAGATCGGATGGTGGTGTTCGTCAAGCCGGTATTGATGGCGGTCCAGCTTGTGCCGTTGTTGGTAGAAAGAAACACGCCGTCGCCAAGAGTTCCCGCAAAGAGATTCGAGTGGTTCACGGCAAGAGATAAGACTTCAGTGCTCGGTAAACCGGTATTGACGGCAGTCCAGCTTGTGCCGTTGTTGGTGGAAAGAAACACGCCGTAATACGTTCCCGCAAAGAGATTCGAGCCGTTCATAGCAAGATCAAGAACAGTAGTGTTTGTCAAGCCGGTATTGACGGCGGTCCAGCTTGTGCCGTTATTAGTGGAAAGAAACACGCCGCCGAGATGAGTTCCCGCAAAGAGATTCGAGTCGCTCACGGCAAGAGCTAGAACATAAAGGTTCGTCAAATCGTTATTGACGGGAGTCCAAGTTGTGCCGTTGTTAGTGGAAAGAAACACGCCGCCACCATAAGTTCCCGCAAAGAGATTGGAGCCGTTCACGGCAAGAGATAAAACAATACTGTTCGTCAAGCCGGCATTGATGGCCGTCCAGCTTGTGCCGTTGTTGGTGGAAAGAAACACGCCGCTGCCATAAGTTCCCGCAAAGAGATACGAGCCATTCACGGCAAAGCATCGAACATCGCCCCCGTAGGGTCCATTGGTTTGAATCCACTGCGCCTGGAGGCTTTGTGCTCCAAGCAGGACAACGGCGGCGAAGAAAGAAAGCAAACATTTCATGTTTGTGTCTCCTTGATTGAGGTGAGAGAGCACTTGCAACGAATGAATTTTTGTTTACGTTTATTGCGAACAAACTGCTTGACAAATAGGCAAAACTTTGCTTAAATTTCAAGTATAAAATTTTCCTTTAACAACCGGATTCTTTATGCATAAGTGGTTTGTGCATGACAGCGACGGACGCGAAATCTATCTCACCGAAGAGAGGTGGGAACACATCCAAATCCGGCATAGCGAACTTAAAAATCATTTAGATGACGTGCTCAATACCGTCCGCCGAGGGAAACGGCGACAACAACCGCAAGACCCACAGGCTTTCGTCTATCGTTTACGTTGCAACACTTTGCGCCCGCCTTTTAATGGCATTCTGGTTGTTGTAGTTTTCCGTTTTGAATCGCAAGAGAACAATGGAAATGTGATTCCAAACAACTTCATTGTGAGCGCCTGGGGCATTGTGATGCGTCAATAAAGGTGAAACGCGTTATGAACATTGAAAAAAGAGAACTCAAGCTCAGTACTGGCAAAACGGCCTGCTATGAATATGACCGCGACGGCGACGTGTTGGAAATTATTTTTCAATCTGGCGAAGCAACCGGCGCGGTGGAGTTGACTGAAAGCATCGTCTTGCGCTTTAATTGGGAGACGAACGAGCCGTTGAGCCTGAGCTTCATCAGTTTTTCGCGGCTTTTGCAAGCGAACCCGTATGGTGAAGTGCATTTTCAGTTGTTGACGGATGAATGGCCCGATGAGATTCGCGATAAAATTTGGCCGATGTTACTGAAAACGCCTTTAGCAGATTTTTTAAAACTTAGCGGCTATGCTCCTGCTCATACTCATCAAATTATTCCGATGGCGACAATCAGACAACCCTATCTGATGCCACAAGCAGCTTGAATGTCTTTTCTTCATGAAGATCGCCGCGGATAGCCCAAAACCGCCAGACTTTCGGTGATCTCCTTGAGAATCGCCGGGTCGTCAATAGTCGGTGGAATACGGTATTCCACGCCGTCAGCAATCTTCTTGATAGTGCCGCGCACGATCTTGCCCGATCGCGTCTTGGGCAACCGCTTGACAATCGTCGCAACTTTGAAAGAAGCCACCGGGCCGATCTTCTCGCGTACCATCCGGATCAGCTCCTGAATAATCTCGTCGTGGCCACGCTGCACGCCAGCTTTGAGCACGATAAGACCCAACGGAATTTCTCCCTCGATCTCGTCCGCAGCCCCGACAACAGCGCACTCGGCGACATCAGAATGGGAGGCGAGCACCTCTTCTATCGCACCGGTTGACAAGCGATGTCCGGCCACGTTGATGATGTCATCGGTGCGGCTCATG
>JBOHQZ010000368.1:0-6727 GCA_050732275.1 bacterium | reverse complement strand
TTGACCAAAGAACTCAAAGCGCCGATCGTGGTCGGTGAAAATTTTTATCACCAGCTTCCGCCGAAATGCCGCCGCCAATTTCGGGAACACCGCAACGTGAGCGTGCGCGGCATCGATGCGCTCACGTGTTACGGATATGCCGCCCAGACGGACTCATCAGGAAAAATTTTGAACGCAAAATAATCCCGGCGTTGAGGCGACCACCTATGTTCAGAAAAACAATTTCCTTCCATCCCTTGCTGCCAATCTTCACTTTTTTTCTTGTTCTGGCTGTTTTCGACTTTTGGTTTCTTAAGCTGCAATCGCTGCCTCCGAGTTCAAGTCCGATGACGCAAAAATCCGCTGAGCAAGAGCCGAACGACTGGTTTGTTTTTCAACGCGCCTTTCCCGGCCGGGAAATCAATACGGCGGCGCAGCTTCTGGCCCATCGGCAAGCTTTGCAAAAACGCGCGCGCGCAAAAGCCTCCGGCGCTGCACTGGCTCCCTGGTTGCCGGCCGGTCCCGACAACATCGGTGGCCGAATTACCGACCTCGCCGTTCACCCTGACCAGCCTGAAATCATCTATGCCGGCGCGGCTTCCGGTGGCGTGCTGAAATCCAGCGACTTCGGCGCCACTTGGCAGATGGTCTTCGACGATCAGCCGAGCCTTTCGATTGGCGCGTTAGCCGTGGCGCCGTCCAATCCCAGCGTGATTTACGCCGGTACCGGCGAAGCCAATGTCGGCGGCGGCAGTTCCACTTTTGGCGGCATCGGGATGGCGAAATCCAGTGATGGCGGCCAAACCTGGCAGTGGACGGGTTTAGCTTCATCTCGCTACATTGGGCGCATTGTGATCGATCCCCGTGATGAAAATCGCGTGTTCGTCGCCGCAGCCGGCAACTTGTTCAGCCGCAATCCCGAGCGCGGCGTTTATCGCTCACGCGATGGCGGCGCCTCTTGGGAGCGCGTGCTGTTCGTCAGCGACTCGACTGCCGCCATCGATCTCGCCATCAATCCGCAAAATCCGGAAATTATTTTTGCGGCGACGTGGGAACGGCTTCGCGCGCTGCATTTTCGCCGCATGGGCGGCGTCACCAGCGGCATTTATCGCTCGCAAAACGGCGGTACGACTTGGACGCGGCTTGGCGGCGGCTTGCCAGCGCCGCCCGCAACAAGCGGACGCATTGGTATCGCCATCGCGGCATCGCGGCCGGAAACCATCTATGCCGTCTATGCCGATGACGTCGGTTTCTTTAGGGGAATTTACAAGAGCACTAATAATGGTGAGAGTTGGCAACGCGCTGACCAGACGAATTTGCCCAACTTCTATAGCAACTACGGCTGGTGGTTTGGCAAGATTGTCGTCGACCCAACCAATGCCGATCACGTCTTCGCTTTGGGAATCCCGCTTTTTCGCTCGACCGACGGCGGCAGACAATGGCAAACCACGGCAACCCGCAACCATGTCGACCATCACGCGCTCTACATCGATCCGAAAAGTCCGAGGTTGCTCATAGACGGGAACGACGGCGGCGTTTATGTCACCGATCCCGGCGCGGGTTTTATATGGAAAAAGTCCAATAATTTGCCGATCACACAGTTTTATTCGATCACAATCGATCCCACCAATCCCAACCTCATCTACGCCGGGCTCCAGCGCGGCAATTGGTATAAATCACAAGATACTGGCGAAAGTTTTGCCATCGCCATGAACGGAATCGATTCCGGCGAGCGCAAGAATTGGACAACGCCGGTGGTCATGGATCCTTCAAATCCGCAAGTGCTCTATTACGGCGCGCAGCGGGTTTACAAAACCAGAAATGCCGCTGCGACCTGGAATCCGATCAGCCCGGATTTGACGAACGGTTCCGGTGGCGGCAATTTGACTTTTGGCACAATCACGACGATCGCCGTTGCGTCTTCCGATACGGCCGTGCTTTATGCCGGAACCGACGACGGCAACGTTTGGGGCACGTTGGATGGCGGGAAGAATTGGCGCAAGCTCTCAGCAGCTTTGCCGTTGCGCTGGATCACGCGCGTTGCCGCCGATCCGCACAACCCTTTGGTGGCGTACGTCACGCTCTCGGGATTTCGCACTGACGAACCTTTGGCGCACGTGTTTTGCACCGCTGACGGCGGACTGACCTGGCAGGCGATCAGCGCCGATCTTCCGGAAGCGCCGGTCAACGAGATCATCATCGATCCGCGCGATTCACACACCCTGTTTATCGGCACTGATTACGGCGTTTATTTTAGCACCAACACCGGCGCAAGCTGGCAGCCGCTTGGCGCGGCTATGCCACTGGTCGCCGTGACCGATATGGATCTCCACGACGGCACGCGCACGCTCGTGGCAGCAACTTACGGCCGATCAGCTTTTCGGTTTGATCTGAACAACCTGACTGCCGTGGCGAACCCCCGCCAGGTTTTGCCTACACAAATGGAGTTGGCGCAAAACTATCCGAATCCTTTTTCGAGCGCAGCGAAATCCCGTTTATCAGGAAACCCGGCTACGACCATTCGCTTTCAACTCTCAGCATTCGCGGAGGTGAAATTACAAGTCTACAGAGTACTGGGGAAATTGGTGCGGGAATTAGTGAATGCGAGCATGCCGGCGGGTACACACGAAATAGTTTGGGATGCGAGGGACGAGAACGGCCAACTCGTTGCCAGTGGCAGTTATATTTATCGCCTGCAAGCCAACGGCCAAACGCTGGCAAAGATGATGCGCTTTGTCAAATGACGATGGTCAAAAAATCCGCGCGCTTGCGAGCGCTTGAAAATCAAATCGAACGTCTGCACAGGCGTTTGCGCAACATGGAAGCGCGTGACCGCCGTTTCTCAAAGATAAGGTTGCTTATTTTTCTTGGTACGGTGATGTTTTGCGTTCTGGCGGTTTATGGGCTTAACGAGACGGCTGGCTGGATCGTCATTGCGTTCGGCCTGCTCGTTTTCAATGTCGTCGCTCATTACCATCGTCGACTCGACAAAGCGATAGCGCGGCACAAAATCTGGTTGCAGCTCAAAACCGCCCAGCGCGGCCGCATGCAATTGGACTGGCAGGTGATTCCGCTTCCTCCGTTCACGCCGGTTGAAAGCGATCATCCTTTTGCCGAAGACCTCGACCTCACCGGCAAAAAATCCTTGCAGCATTTGCTTGATCTGGCGCTTTCCCACGAGGGAAGCCAACGGCTCAAAAGCTGGCTGCTGGCCACCGAACCGCAACCGGAGCCGATTCAGCGTCGGCAAGCCCTTGTTCGCGAGCTTGCGCCCATGTCCCGGTTTCGCGACAAGCTTTTGCTCAATTTTGCTCTGACAACGCGCGAGCCATTACAAGGAAAAAAATTTTTGGCGTGGCTGCAACAGGAAACGCCGCAAGCGTCGCGCTGGCTTTTGCCGGTTTTCTGGGCGCTGGCGACATTGAATATCACGCTCTTCTTGCTTGCGCAATTCGGTGGTGCGCCGCGCTATTGGCTGCTCACGCTGTTCATCTACGGCGGCTTGTACCTGATGAACGAGGAACGGATCAAAGAAATTTTTGAGGAGGCGATTTTTCTCGATGAGGAATTGAAAAAATTTGGCGCGCTGCTGCTTTATCTCGAAAAATATCCGTATGGAAAAAATCTCCATCTGAAAAATTTGTGCCAACCCTTGTGGGCGGCGAAAAAACGCCCCTCCGCCCAAATGAAAAAGGTCAAGCTCGTCGCCACGGCGATCGGGATGCGGATGAATCCGATGGTGCGCGTGCTGTTGAATATCGTCGTGCCGTGGGATTTTCTTTGCGCCCGCCTTTTGGATGAGCAAAAATCCCACCTTGCCCAAACTTTGCCGGTTTGGCTGGATATTGGCTTCGAGCTGGAAGCGCTGGCGGCTTTGGCGAATTTTGCTTATCTCAATCCGGAGTATGCTTTTCCGGAGATCGTTTACGGCGAGGGCAAGCCGATCTTTCAGGGGCATGACTTGGGACATCCGCTCATTCCGGCAAAACAGCGCGTGGCAAATGATTTTTCCCTGCACCGCGCCGGTGAGCTTATTATGATCACCGGCTCGAACATGTCCGGCAAGAGCACATTTCTCAAAACTTTGGGGATCAACCTCAGCCTGGCTTATGCCGGCGGTCCGGTTTGCGCCGGCAGCTTGCAGGCCTCGCTGTTTCGTTTGTTCACTTGCATCAAAGTGAGTGATTCCGTGACCGACGGCTTTTCCTTTTTTTATGCGGAAGTACGGCGGCTAAAAGCTTTGCTGGACGAGCTGAAAAAAGAGCACGTTTATCCGCTCTTCTTTTTAATTGACGAGATTTTCAAGGGGACGAATAATCGCGAGCGGCTCATCGGCAGCCGTTCGTACATTCGCGCTTTGGCCGCACAAAACGGCGCCGGTGCGATTTCAACGCACGATCTGGAATTGACCACGCTGGCAAACACGCTTCCCAATCTCAAAAACTACCATTTCCGCGAAGAGGTGATCGACGGCCAGATGGTTTTCGACTACAAGCTCCACGACGGCCCCTGCCCCACAACGAATGCGCTGAAGATCATGCAGCTTGCGGGCTTGCCGGTGGATTTGTGAAAATGCCGGCATGTGGCTTGCTTGAATATTATTTCAATATTGCGGCAAGAAATAGAACGAATATTTTGAATTTTTGACAAGGAACGCGATATGGCTTTCTGTAATCATGTTTTAAAATCACCCAATCGGTTTTCACAAACAAAAAGGTTGACTTTTTTAGCAGCGGCGATGGGAGTCATGTTGAGCCATAACACGCTCCTTGCCCAAGGCATTCCGGCGACGATTACCGTAAATTCCAGGGCCGGCACTTCCGCGGTCAAAGGTGACGCCGATGATCCGGCGATATGGGTTCATCCCACGGATCCGGCCAAAAGCGTCATCATTGGCACCGATAAAGAAGATAACGGCGGCCTGTATGTTTGGGGTATGGACGGCAAGCAAATTCAATACGTGCCATTAGGCAGTCCCAATAACGTCGATGTGCGCTACCGCATGCTCGTTGGCGGCCAGCTTATCGACATTGCGGTGACCAACTTGCGTTCCAAACCAAAGCAGATCAAAGTTTTCAAAATTAACCCCACCAACGGCACGCTCACGGAGGTCACCACCCCAAACGGAATTTTGACACCCGAGCTGGCCGATCCCTATGGCCTCTGCCTTTACAAGCGGCCCTCCGACGGAGCCATGTTCGTCATCGAAAGCACCCAATCCGGCGCGAACAAAAACAATCTCCATCAATACCTTCTGCAAGACGACGGCGCCGGCAAAGTGAAAGGAACTTACGTTCGCGCCATCGGCAACGGCGTCATTCAAGATTACGTCGAGGGCCTGGTCGCGGACGACGAGCTGGGCTATGTTTATGCTTCAGACGAGCCGCATGCGATTCGAAAATTTTACGCCGACCCCGCTCGCGGCGACAACAACCAAATCGTGGCTTTCGCCACTGGTGACGGCATTTCCGGTGATCGCGAGGGGCTGGGGATTTATAAATGCCCGGGCGGCACCGGTTATCTTGTCGCCTCGTGCCAGGGCAACAGCACTGTCAAAATTTACCGGCGGGAAGGCGAAGCGGGTGATCCTCACAAGCATAAGTTGCTAACGACGATTAGGACGAAAGGCTCCAAATCAACGGACGGTTTGGATATAACGAATCTGCCAACCTCGGCAACTTTTCCCAAAGGTTTTTTGGTAAAGCACAACGCGCCCGGCAGACAGTTCGTTCTCTATGCTTGGGAGGATATTGCGCAAACCTATCTGAGCATTTGTCCCGAGAGCAAACCGAGCGATTGACGGCAGCAGCGCGAGCGCATTGCCCGATGTCTTCGATCTTCGGCAAAATTATACCAACCCGTTTTGAGCGACGTGAAATCCGGTTTAACGGGAAATGCCTCAACGACGATTCCGTTTCATCTTGAAAAGGCCGCCGGTATCAAGCTCACGGCCATCAATTTGATGGGACAAACGGTGCGCACGCTGGCCGCCGGCCAAATAGCCGCGGGCGATCACATGATGGCCTGGGATGGCCGCAACGAAGCGGGTGAAATCGCTCCAAGCGGCACGTAGCGCGATTTTCTTGGCGCGATTTTTCCCGCTTGACTTTTAAAAAAATACCTGTAAATTGAAGATGGGTAGTCTAAAGTGACTTCTTCTCATTCTCATAAAGCAGGCACGTCATGACCACGTTAGAAAACTCGAAGAACGGGTCTATCGTGGCTGTTCTTTGCTCAAAATTTCGATTGTTGAATTAATCGCAATTTTGTATATAATCACGTAAACAGAGCCAAAGGTCAACCAGCGGGGAGCCATGCTTTCAAAAGTCTTGAGCGCCGCGGTTTTGGGCATTGACGCTTACATCGTCACGGTGGAAACACATTTGGAAGGCCAGCTTCCGGCGATTGCGACCGTCGGATTGCCGGATGGCGCGGTGCGGGAATCGCGCGAGCGCATCAATGCCGCCGTCAAAAATTCCGGCTTTCCCTTTCCGCAAAAACGCATTACTATCAATCTCGCGCCGGCGGATGTCAAAAAAGAAGGCTCGGGATTTGATCTACCGATGGCGATCGGCATTCTTGCCGCGGCCGAAACCGTGCAACCACAACTGCTCGAGAACTACCTCATTCTCGGCGAATTGTCGTTGGACGGCTCGCTGCAGCCGATCCGCGGCGCGCTGCCGATTGCGCTGGCCGTGCGCGAGCAGAAAAAACGCGGCCTGATTCTGCCGCGCGAAAACGCCAAAGA